>WFQS01000501.1 GCA_015486915.1 Desulfobacteraceae bacterium | reverse complement strand
GTCCTGTAAGTTTACCTTTAGAACTTAATTTATCCTTTACCCTCACAGAAAACAGATTTTTGTCAGGCAGCAGAACAGGGGTGAGTCCAAGGGTTTGGGCCATGGAAGATGCCACAAGAAAAGAACAGTCCCTGTCATAATCAGGCAGAAACTGCCTGCTTGTTTCAGATGTAGGATCAAGAAAGAGTAAGGGCATTGATTCTCTGGTCAGAACAGCCACAATGGCATGGTTGAAATATGGAATTGCAATCTCAGTGTCAAGTTTGCGGCCTGCACTTAACAGAACAGGCGCTGCTTTAAATCCAGCTGCTCTTAACATGCTCACAAGCAGGGCAGCCTTGTCACGGCATACGCCATAACGCCTGCTGAACGTAAGATTTACATCATGCGGCTCAAATCCGGGCCTGTTGGATTCTGCCATGATGCCCATATAACGAATTTTCTGTGCTACAAAATAAAATAACGCCCCGATTTTATCCATGTCACCTGTTTTTGATGCTGTAAGTTCCGTCACCTTTTTTTTGATGGCTGCATCCGGAGAAAGTTTCGGTTCGGACAGGTTAAAATACCATTTTGATACCTGTTCCCAGGAATCAAGGCTGGAAAACAAAAGGCGCATTGCCACATTGACAAATGAGACCATGTGAGGTTCAGGCACAAGCCTTGGAATATTTTTAAAATCCCAGGCAAGTGTTTTCAGATTGCCCTGTGTTAAGGTATGAAAATTCACGGTTCCGGAAATTTCATTTTTTATCAGAAAATTGATTTTTTTATTTTTCGGCAGAACAAGTTCAAAGTGGTACGAACGGACGGAAAACTCCTGCTGCACAGGAATCAGTCCGTAAACCTGTCCTTTAATAACCGGTTTGAATGTTTTGCGGATGGTGAGGTAATGGATGGTATCACCGGGCTCAAGATCAGGAATGAACACCTTTAAAATCTTTTGTGACGGATCATAAATATTCATGTCAGTGCTGGAGCCTGGTGCCTCTTCTCTGCTGTTTTTTTCAATATCAACGGGAATAACCCTGTATTTAAAAGTATTGCCTGTGTTTTTAACGGGTTTTATCACCTCAATGTATTTTATTTTTAAATGGGAATATTTTTTATTGATATAAAAGGACTGCACACCTTCCTGTGATTTTCCCTCCCCGTCAAGAATGGTGAGAAAAACCTCATCGTGATCTGTGTGCGTACCGTCCATGGCACAGGTGATACGTTCGTTTTCTTTTGTCAGAATCAGGTGATCTTCAGGATAAGTGCTTTTATTGATTTTTGATAAAAAGGAATAATCCGTGGCCCGTGCTTTTTGGGGACACCACATGCCTGAAATAAAAACAGCTGCGGCAAAGATAAGAAATATTGTGTTTAAAATTTTTATACTTCTAAAGCGAGCGATGCCCGCAACCCATGTGTCTGCCTCAATTTCTTGTTTTTTATTACAGAAATTCAAGGGTAAGGTACTGAAAAATCCATTCATGTTTTTATGTACTGTCTCCTTAAGTTTTGACGGCCATGGGGCCGATCTAAAGATTATTAAACAGCCTTACAACGAACAATGGGCCGTAGGCGCGAAGCCAACTCCAATAATTCAATGTACTTTGCGAAAGTTTTATCCAAAAAAACGGCCATGAGGCCCATCATGATTTAAGACCGGGATTTGCCAAAAGAATCAAAATCCCATAAATAAACCATGGCCAAAAAAACCTTGCCGGCAGGTATAAAATTTTTCAGGGAATCATCTGTCATGGCTATGAACCTTGAAGCGGTTACCTATCATATTATAACCCATCAGAATGGCAAGAACAATACCTGCTGCAAGACGTCCTGCATAGGGGATCAACTCTCCTGCCCGGCCCATGCTTATACTTGCCTGTATTCCAGACAAATAGTAGACAAGGTTAAGGGCAAACCCCATTAAAATTGAACATATTGTAATCATGGAAAGGTAAATTACAAGGGCCCGCATATTGAATAATGATTTTACTATCATAATGGTTGCAGCATTTGTTGCAGGCCCTGCAAGCAGAAAAACCAGAGCAGCACCTGGATTCAGGCCTTTAAGTATCAATGCCGCAGCAATGGGCGTGGATGAAGTTGCGCACACATACATGGGCACTCCTGCTGCAAGCATCAAAAGCATGGATGCAAACTGATGGTTATTTGACCAGACGCTGAGATCATGGGGAAAGAAAGAAGTGATCAGCCCGGCTATAAACAATCCTGTGATGAACGGTTTTTCAATATCTGATAATAATTCTCCATAGGAATATTTAAAAACCTCAATGATTTTTTTTCGTTTGCTTTGATTTTTTTTCTGTGCAACTGCACAATCGGTTGAAGAACAGCCTCAACCTTTAGCTTCCTGTGCAGGGGGAAGCTCTGCATTTACCCTGTCTTCAATACCGAAAAAATTCTGGATAATCCCCGTTGCAATGGCTGTAATAAACCCTGCAACAGGGCGTATGACAGTCATTACAGGGTCAAGAATAGCCCATGAAACAGCAATTGAATCAACACCTGATTCAGGGGTTGCAATCATGAATGCAAGGGCAGCTCCACTGTTTGCTCCCTGCTTTTTTAATCCTGCTGCAACCGGAACT
>WFQS01000500.1 GCA_015486915.1 Desulfobacteraceae bacterium | reverse complement strand
TGTAATATTCAGAATCTCCTTCCATTATGATATAGAGTGTTTCAAATTCATACTTGTTTTGAAACGGATTCATGTCCAATCCATTGTAAAAAGCAGTCCGGGCAAGTTGGTCAACCGAGACCCATTTTTTCCCGGGCAAAAGTTTCAGGATTTTGTTAAAGTTTTCCCGTATTAGCTGTTCGCTGTCGTATGAAGTATAATAGTCTGATTTCTGTTTGAGGTGATCCAAACCATCACGGCAGAAAAAGCCCGTAAAATCTTTAAATGAAAAAAATAGGTTTAACCTTTTTTTGATGAAATCAGGTATGTTTTTCAACTCCCGGGGTTTCCATGGCGACATACAATTTAAAAAATCCGCTAATATCTTTGTTTTAAGGGATACTATTTCTTTATCTTTATCATCATAAAACTCTTCCATGCTGCAGAATTTTTTCATTTTTTTTAGACTTGCCACAAGAATTTTACTGCCAGCTGTATTGTATTTAAGATGGCCTTGTGAAATAAAATTTAATATAACGGGCAGTTGCCATAAAATATTCTGGCTGTTTTCGTGGATATGGTCTACCCTGCCACTGATATCCTGTATAGGCTCAATGGCAATAAAATCGGGAAGGGGAAGAAGCTTTTCAATATATGAACCGAAATAATAATTTATAAATATAAAGTTGGAATAATCATAACCGTATAAAAATTTTTTTCTTGATTTAAACAGAAACAAAGCGGGATCTTTTTTAATTATTTCGTGTAATTTCATCATGTTTACCTGATCAGATGAAGCTTTTTTTTCTGCAGGAATATTATTATTATCTGAAACAGCGGTTTTGTCATCGTATGAAGCATCACCGTTTGTAAAAGAAAGCAGTTTTTTACCGATCATGGTCTCATCGATTTCATGCAATTCATAAGTGCATACATAAAGGAGAATCACCACAAATTCCGGCAGTTTTTCAATCAGTGCGGCAAACAGGTCCTTGTCTGTGAGGGCTGCTGCAATCAGTCTGACACATGATATTTCATTATTTTGTTTCAGTTCATTCAACTGTTCTTTTTTATATTTTTTTTGATCCATCAGGCCGGGGAGATGGCTTAAATAAAGATCATAAATTTTTTTGTAATTTTTTGAAATATTCAGGTTGTTTTTCACAAGTTTTTCAACTTCATTGTAAAAGACCTCCTGCTGTTTTTTTCTTTTTTTACTTTTTGTTTTATATCTCTGTTGCAAAGGAACTCTGATATTCTGTTTCACATTTTCTGTGAATGTCTCCCTGACCAGAGGATTGGGATCATTTTCCAGCTGGTTTAACAATGTTTTTGCCCACATCTTTTTATTATCTTTAATTAGCAGCGCCACTCTTTTTCTCACGTTGGGGCTTGAATCCTGTCCCATTTTCCTGACAAGCTCCTCAACCCTGCTATCCGATGGATTGATTCCATAGGCTGCCATCATAATATTTGCCTTTTGCTGCCATGAATTGTACTGGCCGGAATTTAAAAGAGCGGAAAGTATTTTTCTTCTGTCGTTGAATTGAAAAGTTATTTCAACTGCCTTTTGTCTTACGAACCAGTCAAGGGGATGACCGGAAACAAAACCGAGATTGTAAATTAAAAGTCCAGGAAGCTCTTTTTTCGTCTGGAACTTTTCAAAATGGATCAAAGCTGTCAGGCGGTCTGCCATTGAACCTGAATTGGAAAGGGAAGAAGCGAAAGTGTTCCATGTCCATCCGGTTATATCGCGGCCTGCCAGATAATCTGCAACACGTTTGTGAAGGCAGTTGCTGCATTCCTTTTTTCCGGTTTCATTGATGTGAAAGCGCTTTGCCTGTCTTTTGCAGGATGGACATCGTTTTACGGAATTTATCCATGGCTTCATTTCATTAATATCATTTAAGGAAAGCATGGTTATTCTCCCAGCACATAGTCAATATCTTCCTCATCCATCTGTTTTATGGATGCCGAGTCACTGGCAATAAGGGAGTCAAACAATGCTTTTTTCTTTGCCTGAAGCTGCAGTATTTTCTCCTCAATACTGTTTCGTGCTATTAAACGATAGCTGAACACGGTATTTTTCTGACCAATCCTGTGGGCACGGTCAATTGCCTGATTTTCAGCTGCTATGTTCCACCAGGGGTCAAATAAAAACACATATTCAGCCTCGGTGAGGTTTAAGCCAAGTCCCCCGGTTTTAAGGGTCATGAGAAGGGCCATGCAGTTGTCATCTGTCTGAAACCTGTCCACTATGGAACGTCTATCCCTTGTCGCTCCCGTCATGATTAAATGCTCAATACCCTGTTTATTCATATCACGGGAAATACAATCCAGTGAAAGCAGATAATTGGCAAAAACCAGAACTTTGTGTTTTCCTGCCACTGCATCCATCACATGGTCGATTAAAATTTCCCGTTTGGGAGATATGATCCTGTTATCACTTTTAAGCTCGGGAATGGAAGCGATCTGGCGAAGTTCCCCAAGTGCCTGTAGAATAAAAAACTGCGATTTCCCGATACCCTTTGATTTGATCTGCTGTTTAATCGCATCCCTGTACATCTTTCGCCTCTGATGGTACAGTTCTGTCTGTTTGTTTGTCATATCCACAAACAGGGTCTGTTCCATTTTCTCGGGAAGGTCTTTTAAAACTTCTGTTTTTAATCTTCTTAGTATAAAGGGATAAATTTTTTTTCTAAGCTCTTTGACCACGGTTTTGTCATCATTTTTCTGAATGGGATTAAGATAATTTTTTGTAAAATCTCCTATGGTACCAAACATGGATGGATTTAAAAAACGAAACAAAGAATAAAGCTCGCCAAGATTGTTTTCAATGGGAGTTCCGCTTAAAGCGAGTCTGTGCTCACTTTCGAGCAGCATGATCGCCCTGGATGTCTTGGATTTAATATTTTTTATATTCTGTGATTCATCCAGAACAATCATATGAAAATTTTCTTCCTTTAATTTTTCGATGTCATTTCGTACAAGGGCATAGGTTGTAAGGATGATATTTTTTGTCAATGATTCTTTGATATCCCGTGATGGACCATAGTAAATGCTGTAGGAAAGTGCCGGGGCAAAAAGTTTTAATTCGTTTTCCCAGTTAAAAAGCAGTGTCTTTGGCATTATGATCAGTGAGGACTTTTTTTCTGCAGGATAAATGGACAGTAAAAGGGCAATGGTCTGAATTGTTTTTCCAAGGCCCATGTCATCTGCAAAACAGCCTCCTAATTTGTGTTTGTAAAGGTAGGATGCCCACCTGAACCCCTGCTTCTGATATCCGCGCAGCGTTGCATTTAAAAAAGGAATTCGTTTTTTTGAATTCTTCAGTTTATTGAATCCAAGGAAGATCTCTCTGGATTGATTAAAAGCCTGCTTTGCAACTTTTTCACCAATGAGTTCTTCAACAATTGGAAGATCAAAAAAGGAAACCTTGACCCCTGATGTCTGCTTTTTGAATATTCTGTTCAGTTTGTCCATATAATCCGGATTAATGATGGCGCTTGACCCGTCACTTAAGCTGATATAGGAATTTTTCCGGTATTGTTTCAAAATATCATTGATGGAAAATGTTTCACCTTCAAGCTCAATGGTAGCATCCCCTTCGAGAAAATCAATGCCATGTGAAAGCTGTAAATTCATACGGGGCTGAACATATTTTATTTTATAATTTTTAAGTTTTTCCGCGCCAAGAATTGTGTATTTTGAGATCAGTCCGGTGAGCTCACGGGTTATGAACCGCATGGCAAGTTCGGATTCAACAATTATAAAATTATCCTGCACATAAATGTCTTTATTCTGTTTTAATGATCTGGCATGCTTTTTAAGCAGCGCAGTTATTTCACGGAAGCATGAGGCAATATCTCCCTGTACAAGGGGACTTGAAGTGATGGTTTTTTCAAGATCGTTTATGGATATCAGTCTGTCAATATCAAAATTGTCAAAAAAATCAGGAGAGAATCCGGGATATGTTGCCGATACTCTCATATGGAGAGACTGATCCGGGGAAACGCTTTCAAATATAAGAGCGGGTCTTGTTGTTTTTGGAGTTCCGCTTTTCAGCGTATATCCTGAATAGGAAATTTCAATATTGGTCAGATTTGAAAAAAACAGGGTCAGGTATTGTTCAAGAAGACCTTTGTTTATCTTTGTTTCAAACATGGCCAGAGCATTAAAGGCCTTGCCAAGGGGCGCAACACTGTACACGGTGCGGCCTGAAAGCAGATGCGTTTCCGTTAAAGGAAATATTTTTTTAATTTCTTTCTGCCCGTGCCACAGGCCAATATTTGTCTTAAACTGGTTCTTTTCCTCTTTTATGGAGAGCTTAACCCTTGCATTCCCCTTTGCAGCCTGTATTTTTTTTCCTTCGGCATTTATCAGCCTGTCCGATTCAAGCAGCAGTGAAATAAGATAATCGTTACCACCTATATAAAATCGATTGTCAGACGGCTTTGTGTCCCAGTCAATACTGAAGGCATTCAACTCCCTTATCCTGTTGATTTCCTTTAGAATATTCCTCTCTATTCCGGAATAAAATTCATACCCGGGATCCACTTCTTTTCCTGCAGAATCGACAATTTTAAGGCATACTCCCTCGTCAAGGGAAATAAGCCGGAATCTAAGATCTTTTGGGATTTTTACGGCAGTATGTATGACAGGGTTTGTTCTTTTAAGTGTCTCAAACAGAGACTCAATACCTTTAACCATTTTTTGAAAAATAATCTCCCATTGCCATTTTATTGATTCTGTGAGCTGATTCAGATGGATTTGTGGCCGTTAATTGTAATTAGTGCCTTGCTGCCCGATTTCTGTCATGGAAAATAAGAAATTTACAGTTACGGGTATAGCCCATTTTGGTATTTAGCAACATGATTGTTTTAACAATCGTCATTATACAATATAAAGTCACTGTGTGGCAATAAAATTAATTATTTTTTAAGGAAAAGATCTATTCTTTAAATTGTTCCGGATTGATATCCCTCCTCCTGTAGTTTTATATCAAGGGGGATGGCACCGAGAAGTTCAAGGGGTAGAAAAATATCGTGCGTGTATTCCCGAAGATCAATGGTCTTGATGTAATTCATACATTTATCACACACATCACCACGAATGCCTTTTTCTCCTTCAACCTGAAGATAAGACAGCTCTTTTGAGTCAGTTGTATTGCAGAAAGGGCAGAAAATTCTATGGGTTTCCCATTCATGCCAGCAGAAACTGCACACAAATGAGCGTGATCCGTTTTCAGATGAAAGAAGAGAAATTCCAGGTGTACTCCCGCAGACAGGACAATAACCCTGAAACTGTGTTTTTCCGTAAGTTTTGTCAAGATATGAAGCGATCTGGTATGAACATTGAACAATACCTGGTTTCAAAGCGTTATAGAGGAGAAATTCAAGACTGGATTTTTCGATATTATTCTTTTCTGTAAAGTTATTAAG
>WFQS01000499.1 GCA_015486915.1 Desulfobacteraceae bacterium | reverse complement strand
ATATTCTTTGATAATTAAATTCAATAAGCTGTCTTAAGGAGTCTGATACTTCACTGCTGAATTCAAGGTGAGGCTTATTTATACTATTTGTAATTAAATCCGTTACAAGGTTAAATACAATTGTTCCATTGGTTACACCAAGGATATGTGAAGACAATTCCGGTAAATCACTTCTTTTAATAATTTTCAGTCTTATAGCGTCCTCCATATCCCTTCCAACATAACTTATGGTGTCTGCTATTCTGACAATACATCCCTCCATGGTCATTGAAACAGGATCGGGACGTTCATTGTTTCTCATGTTTTTAACAAGCGCATCAAAGTCCTGAAAATTTCTTTTTTCTGCAGGTTTAAGTATCCTGCAATGCACTTCACCATTATGACAGAGAATTGCATCAAGTGTTTGAAGGCTTAAGTTCCAGCCCTTTCCCTTGCGTTCGATTTTTTCCAGAAACTGAATTGACTGAGAATTATGGTGAAAATATCCTATATCATGTTCCATACATATTTTTGAAAGAAATTTTTCTCCGTCATGTCCAAAAGGGGGGTGGCCTATATCATGTCCCATTGAGGCTGCTTCAATAAGATCTTCATTGAATCCGAGAAATCTGCCGATTGTACGTGCAATCCTTGATACTAATTGTACGTGCAGTACCCTGTGGGTAATGTGATCATTTTTAATAAGGGAAAAAACCTGGGTTTTATCTATATACCTTGTATATGCATGGGAATTTAGGATTCTATCTGCATCAATGCTGAAGGCCTGCCTGTATCCGGTATCTTTATGAGGATCAGGAAAACGTCTTAATGCCTTGTTGCTCATTGAGGCAAGGGGAGAGAGAAATTGTTTTTCCCTTTGATTGAGAGTGTCTTTTATTGCTCCCATTTTTCTTTTGTGATTTCTGGTTTCCAAAATTTATTTTTATATAACCGCCATGAGGCTGATCTGAACTGTGTTACAATGTCTCTCAACAAACATAAAAATAGCATCTATTACTCTGTCAAAAATGAGCTCTTTTCATATCCGCCTGTATTGAATTTAAACCAAATTGAATCTTAATTTTAAAGTTTTTGTGTAATATTTTTCACAACATCTTCAAAAGCCAGGGAAAAGGTGTTATTTTTATCTTTTAATACAATGGGAAGTCCATTGTCTCCGGATTCCACGACTTCTGTGTCAAAGGGTATGGACCCTAAGAAATTTATTCCCTCTGTTTCTGCAGTTTTTTCTCCGCCCCCGCTTTTAAAAAGAGCAATGGTTTTATCACAATGGGGACATTTGAAAGGCCCCATATTTTCGAGCAGCCCGAGAATCTCTATTTTTACTGTTCTACAGAATGAAATTGATTTTCTTACATCTGCCAGGGCAACCTCCTGGGGCGTTGTTACAACTACGGCTTTGGCTTCAGGAATTGTCTGTACAACAGTTAAAGGCTCGTCGCCTGTGCCGGGAGGCGCATCAATGATGAGAAAATCAAGGGCACCCCAGTCAACAGACCCCACAAATTGTTTTATCATTCCTGTTTTTGCAGGCCCCCTCCAGATTATCGCCTGATCCTTATCCTGCATCAGGGCCTGAATGGACACAACTGAAAGATTTTCAGCTACTTTTTTAGGTAAAAGCATCTGATTCTCTGATATGTCTAATAATTCTGTCATGCCCATCATCTGGGCAATTGAAGGACCATGTAAATCAACATCCATCAATCCTGTTTTAAATCCTTTAGCAGATAAGCTTGCAGCAAGATTGGCAGAAACACTGCTTTTGCCGACTCCTCCTTTTCCACTTAAAATAAAAATTTTATTTTTAATTTTTGCAAGGGTTGCATGAATCATCTCCTGCTGCTGCTCTTCCTGGGATTTTTGTCCGGACTGGGAGGGACAGGCACTGCTCTGTTTCTTTGCATCATCAACACTTTTATGAATCATGATAAATTATTTGTCCTTAAATTGTATGGTTTAACATCTATGCCATGGGGAGGCGGATATAGGGAAATCCAGATCGGTCTCATGGCTGTTTTTTTTATAAGAAACTCCTGCTAAGTTCCTTTAAGAATAAGAGTTGGCTTCGCGTATTCGACCCAATATTTGTCAGAATCTTCGATTCTTAGAGGCAGTCTGAGAGTCACCAGATCTGCCTCATGGCAGTTATATGCAAAATAATTGTTAAACAATTATCATTATCCGGATTCTGTCAAGGTAAACACAGAATCTTTTACAGGAATATTTGCATTGTACCCGGTAATTTCCAGGTCGATTTTTCTGCCTGATCGGTCCATGAGATTAATTTTTTGTGGAATCTGAAATTGTCCGAAGTTTTTAAAATAGCCATACGATATGGAATAGATAAGGTGTTGTTTATTATCAAAAAGTTCGTATTGACGTACAAACTCTTTTGCATCAGATATTATTTTTTGAATTTCTCCGCCTCGTTTTTTATTAAGCATGAGAGTATTGCCCTTTGATTTTTCCTTTTTTAAATAATAGGCGTAATCAAAATCTTTTAAGGGAATTCTACCCGATAACAAGGCAATAATATCTTTTATTTTTACGGGTATTGAAATTATTTTTGCAAGGGATGGATCAGGGTCGTTGATTTTATAAATTTTATGCTTTCCGGTGTGGGATACAAAAATCATTTTTTTTCCATCTGCAATAATGGTCTCAACGGGTAAGCCTGAAATCATCAATGTTAAACGTATTTTATCCGGAACCAGCGCTGCAAAAGCAATACGGTACTTTTCTTTTTGCTGCCTTCTGCCAGAGATATATAACCAGCCAATACCATTGAATGAGCGTATATTATTATTTATATTTTTTATTCTGTCGGCAGATTTTAATGCTTTAATATCAAAAACACAGGGGTTTTTATTTTTTAATCCTGCACACCCTGAACCAAGAATAGCCACAGATATGACAAACAATGCATAACAAATCTTTAATTGTAATCGGGAGAATAATTTGCAGTTACAATAAAGTCTAATGTTATTCATTTGTCTGTTTATTTTTCCCGGGTACATTTACAAATTTTTTCGTTTCTTGTAATTGTTTTATTTTTTTCATGAGACTGGTTTTATTTTTTTTGGATTTCAATAGAGCTTTTCTGTATGTTTTTAAAGCTTTTCTGTACTCTTTGTTTTTTTGGTATGCATCTCCAAGGTGTTCACATATTACAGGATCACATGATGACAGGCGGGCCGCCTTTGTAAGTATTTTTACAGCTTTTTTATACAGGCCTTTCTTAAAATAAACCCATCCTAAGCTGTCAGTGATAAAACCGTCATCGGGTTTCAATTTCAAAGCTCTGGTGATCAGTTTTTCTGCCTGGTCGAGATTTTTGCCCATTTCTGCATATGTGTAGCCAAGATAATTTAAGGCACTGCTGTTGTCAGGATCAATTTTAATCACTTTTTTCATTGACTCTATGCATTTGTTTTTTTTGTCTGCCTTGTCCTGCACAATGCCAAGCCTGAAAAGAAGCTCTGTATTATCAGGAGATATTTTCATGCCCTGATTCAGTAAATCCACAGCCTTGTCAAATTGACGGCCTTCTTCATAAAGCGATGACAGATAAAGCATTATATCAATATTTTCCGGAAATTCAGCATGCTTTTGCTCAAGTATTCGAACCGCTTTTTTCCTTTGACCCGATTCATTGTAGAGAAAAGCAAGATGGAGAGTCACTCTTTTGTAGTATATTGAATCAGGTTTTACCTTTAAAAATTGTTTTATTGCTTTTTTAGTCTGCTCCAGTCCGTCATAGGAAATACCTGCAAGATAATGAAGGTTTGAATCCCCGGGATCTCCTTTTAAAAGTTTTGTGAAAATTATGGATGCTTCCCTGTATTGTTTGGTTTTGATGAATTCTCTTGCAGCTTTTATATAGAATTCATGGGAGCCGGAATATTTTTTCCCGATTTTAATAAATATTTCATTGGCTTTTGCCTTTTCATTATGATCATAATAATAAAGTGGAAGTTCAAGCAAAGCTGTGATATTGGATGGTTCAATTTCAAGAATTTTTTTATAAAGCTGTATTATTCTTACATCTGGTTTTGATCTTTCACTCTCCTCTGCCTTGTATATTTCTATAAGTTCGAATCTCGACTCAACAAGATCAGGGTTGATTTTTAAACTTTGTAAAAATTCTTTTTCAGCATAGTCGGGGTTTTTCTTTATTGTGTGAATTTTACCAAGAAAGAAATGTGCCGTATATGAATCCGGAAAACGCTTTGCCATTTGTGAATAGAGATTGAAAGCGTCGTCTATATTCTTTTTTTCCATGTATAAACGTCCGAGAATCAGATATATTTTTTTGTTGTCAGGTTTAAGTTGAAGTATTCTATGGTATAGATCCATGGCTTCATCTTCATGGTGCAGCATTTGATTAAGTTTTGCCAGTATAATCAGTCCGTCAGTATCATCCGGAGCCCTGTTAACCATTGCCTGTGCAGCCTTAAGCGCTTTGTCGGTATCATGTTGATGAAGATAAAGTGTAATCATCTCCTTTCTCAAAAAAGCAGAATCAGGATCATTTTTAATTGCCTTTTTAAGAGTGTTTACCGATTGATCAAGTTTCCCTCTCTGTTTGAGCAGCTCCGCTTTTAAATAGTTAAAATAAGGCGACTTGTCAAAAGACACTGTGCCGGCATATACTTTTGCAGGCTTATGCAGAGCAGTTTTATCCGGAGTCACAACACATCCTGAAACCAAAATAGTGATCATAGTCAATATTGAATACAATATAATATTCTTTTTCATGGTAATATGGTATTTTCCTTAAATTTCAGAACAGATTCATTTTTCCATTCTTTTATAATTGTAAACATCAAAATCATGAAGTTTGTCTTTAAAGTATTCTTTCAGTTTCTTTATTATAGTGGTCTCTATCTGTCTGACCCTTTCCCTCGAAATGGAGTATTGCTCACCAATTTCCTGGAGAGTCTTAGGCTCATCTGAAAAAATTCTCTGTTCAAATATATCAAGTTCTCGCTGGCTTAATGTTTTTTTGAATTTATCAACCCTGTTCCGCAGGATATCCTCTATTTCCTTTTTAGCCATTTCTTCTTCAGTTGAATTGGTTTCCACATTTATAAAATCAATCCTTTCCGTATTCGAGTCTGCCTTTAACGGCTCGTCAAGGGATAAGTCCCAACCGTCAAGGCGCTGATCCATATCAACGATTTCCTTCTCTGAAACCCCCATTCTTTCGGAAAGCAGTTTCGGTCTGGGATCAAAGCCTTCTTCTATGAGTTTCTGTTTTTCCTTTTTAAGCCGGAAAAATAATTTTCTCTGTCCCTGGGTCGTGCCTATCTTCACGAGTCGCCAGTTATCCATAATAAATTTCAATATATATGCTTTTATCCAGAAAGAAGAATAATAGGAAAATTTTACATTTTTATATGGATCAAATTTTTTTACAGCCTGAACAAGTCCTATATTGCCTTCCTGGATCAGGTCAAGAAGGTTCTGCATCCATATCCTCTGAAAATCAAGGGCAATCTTTACCACAAGTCTTAAGTTGGATGTGGTCATGATATAGGCCGCCTCAGGATCATTATCTTCCTGGATTCGTTTTCCAAGCTCTTTTTCCTCTTCCCTTGTAAGCAGTCGATATCTATTTACTTCCGCAAGATAGCTTTGAAGTGGATCAGATTTTACAATGGCTTTATCAGATGGCCGGCCGGCCTTCTTTTTTACAGGCAGAAGGTAGCCATGTCTTTTACCTGAACGATTATCCTGCTTTTTATCTTTATCTATATTTTTTTTATTTTTATCCATGGTAACCCTATGATTCTTTTT
>WFQS01000498.1 GCA_015486915.1 Desulfobacteraceae bacterium | reverse complement strand
CCCTGCAAGGGGCCCTGCAAGAGGTTTTAAAGTAGCCGATGCCTGTTCAATACTGTAAACCAGAACATGGTTGTGGTAAAAAACCGTTGCCGCCACGATAATCATTGCAGAATTCACCACCCAGCCAAGAATCATGGCGGCAAAGGTATCGAATTTTTCGTAGTGCAGAAGAGCAATTTTCTCTTTATCTGAGATCCCCCATTTCCTGCTGTGAATAACATTGGAATGCAGAAAGATGTTGTGGGGCATCACAACAGCGCCAAGTATGGCCATGGCCACGTAAATACTGCTTCTGTTTATACGCGGAACAACAATGGATGGAGCAAGAGCCGTCCAGTCGGGTTTTACAATGAAAATTTCCACGAGATAGCACAGGGCTATGATCCCTAAAAAACCCATTATTATCGTTTCAATCCTGTGATATCTCTGGCTGACCAGTAGGAAAACTTCAAGAATAACAGTGACAAGAGCCCCTGCCCACAGCGGTATTCCAAAAAGGAGGTTAAACCCGATGGCCCCTCCGAGCAGTTCTGCCACATCCGTTGCTATGCAGGCAATAACAATTGTCAAACCCAGCACAGCCGATACAGGGGCAGAAAAATGGTTCCGGATATTAACTGCAAGGGATTTTCCCGTGGCAATACCGAGTTTGGCGGCCATGTGCTGAATCACAATCAGCATGATTGTGCTCAATGTAATAACCCAGAGCAGTTCATAACCGAATTTAGATCCTCCCTCGATGTTCGTTGCCCAGTTACCGGGATCAATAAAGCCCACAGTAACAATGAAGCCGGGCCCCATAAAGCTTAAAAGGGTCTTTAGAGGAAATTTTCTCCCAACTGCACCCATGGTTGTCATTCCTCCATAATTTTAAACCCCGTCAAAAAAACTTTTTTCATGCTCTTTTATCAGATAAGACAGCTTATCCAGTATAGGCCTGATCTTTTCCCGATGCTCATGCGGAATCATGAGAACTGCTATTTTTTCATTGGAAAGTAAATTTGCATCATCAATTTCATTTATGCGATTCCTGGCATTATCTGTTAAATCGTCGGATAGCAACAAGGGCAAAATATCTGACATATTCCCAAAAAAACCATTTTGATCAACATGTTCTATAAATTGTAAAAACAGATTATTTATTGTAAGAATAATGGGTGGAATCTGCGAATAACCATTTTCCCGGCATCGTACCTCTGATATTAAGGCCCTGCATCCAAAGGGACGAACATCATATAATGCACACATGTCATCCACGAGCATGGGGCATTTCCCCCAATTGGGATCATTTTCTTCCACTGGGATATCTTTACCCTGCATGCACATTCTTGCAAAGCTGTTTGAACTCATTTTCGGGATATATCTTTTCAAAGGAAAACCTTGATCAATAAGAATTTTCAGGTTGTTTTTTTCCTGATTAGTTAAAAAAGCGACCATAAATTCAGCTTCAAGGCTTGTCAGTGTAACATTACAGGTACAGCAGGATGAACATTTTTCTCTACATGCTATATCTATATTTACAATCGTCTCATCATAAAGTTTATAAATTTTTTTTAACATTGATTTTGGACATTGCACTGCACATATACTGCTCATCATGTTTTATGATCCGATTCTTTTTTTCTTTAATTGTTTGAGAAGCTTGCGTGCCCTTTTTATTTTTTCAGAATCAGAAAGCGTCTTAAGACTTTTCTTTAGATGGAAACGTTCATTTAAAAAATCTCTTATTTCATGATAGTAAAGCCCGAGATAATAATGGGAAAGGCCCTGTTTGTTTCTTTCAGAAGCAATTTTACCAAGATGAAAATAGCATCTGGGAAAGGCAGAAGGATATTTTTTTAGCACTTTTTTAAATTTATCTTCAGACTGGTTTAGTATCCCAAGTTTTAATTCTGCATAGCCCTGATAATACAGGGCATTTGTCTCTATTGACGGGACAGATTCAAGGCCTTTAAGCGCTTGATAAGCTTTTTGTGGCATTCCCTGCATTAAATATATCCGCCCCATTGCAAGAAGTATCATGGGGTCAAAGGGCCTTTGAAAAAGACCTGTCTTGAGATGAGATATTGCCTGTTTTAATTGTGATTTTCTTGCAAGGACAAGGGCAAGCCCATAATTCAAAGCAGGATCATTGTGAGCTTTCTCAAGAAGATGCTTAAATTTTATTTCACTTGTATCCTTGTCTCCATACATTCCCATCAATCTGTATTTTATCATGTTAAACATAACCGGATCAATTCCGTTGTACGGGTCTTTTCCCTTGTCGTGGTCTGCAAGCCAGGATTCCATGTAAATAATTCTTTCCTCTGCACCCGGATGGGTCAAAAGATATCCTGGAATTTTATCGGTGCCATACCAGTCGTTTGCCTTTATTTTTTCAAGTGAGGTTAACAGTCCCTTTGGTGAAAAACCTGCCTTTTTTACATAATAAAGCCCGAACCTGTCTGCTTCTCTTTCATGAACTCTGCTGTATGCAAGCATTGTTGTCTGTCCTGCTGCAACAGAACTCACAGAAACTGCCTGGGCAGCATTCCCTCCTCCGCCGGCAGCACCTATGATGATACCAGCCAGCATACCGGCAAAGGTGCCAATACTGACAAGCTTTGACCGGTCAATCATATCGGAAACATGTCGGCCTATTGCATGGCCTATTTCATGGCCTAAAATACCTGCGAGTTCATCGGCATTGTCAAGTGCAGTTACAAGACCTCTGTTTACAAAAATATTGGCGGCAGGTGCTGAAAATGCGTTAAACTGATCTTCGTTGACAATGTGAAATGAAAATTTAAACGGATGGGGAGGTACCTGGGCAACTATTCTTTCTCCTATTTTTGTAACAAAATCACATACAACAGGGTCTTTGATAAGTGAATCCCGTTCATTGATCATTTTCATAAATTTTACACCAAGCTTTTTTTCCTGGTTTATGGAGATTGCAAAGGCCTGGATGCCTGAAAAAAACCAGATAAAAAGCATAAGCC
>WFQS01000497.1 GCA_015486915.1 Desulfobacteraceae bacterium | reverse complement strand
TCACGGCATCGGAAGATAGTACCAGGACCCGCTCAAAAATAACTTTACATTTTGGAAGCCAATTCATCCTGTCCGGCAGCGTTGTGAAAACACGACATATACGCATATGCCTTAGTTGCCACACCTTGCCGAACCCGGACAGGCGACATAACGCACAAAATTGGTAATTAATTTTTGTGTGGGCCACAAGGTCTCACACAAACCGCTTAAGATTTTATTAATATCAACATGGTATTCCCATTTTTTGGAGGTTGATTTTGGATGTATCAAAAAAATTTGGCCGAAGGTCATTTATAATAATTTTGCTTTTTATGGCTGTTTTAATGCTCTGCCTTGATATGGGACTGTATTTCGGGATTAACAGGCTTTTACATATTCTTACCCCGAAATCCGGGGCAGGAGCCGGCATTGAAACCGTTTCCGATGTTGTAAGGGTTTTGAAAATGATATCCGTGAAGTTTGTTTCATGGTACGTTCCTGCATCATCCTTTTTTTTCGTCCTGTCCGGTTTTATCCTGTGGATTGTGCTCAGGGGATCTGTCTCAAAAATTTTTAAGGAATTTCAATTTAGTGTTGCCAGGCCTTCTGCAGGAAAGAAAGGTAAAAAAGATTCTGCTGACCTGAGAATTGAACAGAACAGGAAAAAACGAATTTTTTTATCTCTTTTATCCGTGCTCCAGCGTGAAGGACGGCTTCTTGATTTTTTTGATGAGGATCTGAATCAATATGAAGATGAACAGATAGGAGCTGCCGTAAGGAGCATCCAGGAGGATTGCAAAAAAACAGTCACAAGGTATATTGCTCCAAAATCTGTTTTAAATGAACAGGAGGGTGACGAAGTTGTTGTTGAACCTGGATTTGATCCGGATTCCATCAAACTTGTGGGAAATGTCACGGGAAAGCCTCCATTTAAAGGAATTTTAAGGCACAGGGGCTGGAAGGCAGGGAAAAAAGAGATTCCAAAACTTGCAGATATACTTGATCCGTCTGTCATTGTCCCGGCAGAGGTTGAGGTGGAGTAATGGAACTGCAAAGAAAAAAACCCCGATATATCGTCGGTATAGACCTTGGAACAACCAACACGGTTGCAGCCTATACAAAAGCGCTGCATATGGATTATTTTAAAGAAAATGATCTTTCAGAAACGCAGGCCCGTCCGGAAACCGATAATGATCAAGCTGAAATAAAACTGTTTAAAATTCTCCAGTTTACAGGTGGAAAAACCCTTGAAAAAAGAGATGCGCTTCCATCTTTTTTATATATTCTCCAGGATGATGAATCTTTTGATGCAAATTTAAAACTTCCGTGGGAAAAATCCAATACACTAATTACAGGAGAATTTGCAAGGGAACGCGGAGTTGAACTTCCCCATAAACTTGTTTCATCATCAAAATCATGGCTTTGCAATCACAATGTTGACAGGGAATCCCCTATTCTTCCATATGAGACTCCTTTAAATGGAGAAAAAAGTGGAAAAGAAGAAAACAAAAAGAAAATTTCACCGGTTGAAGCTTCCTGTGCAATTTTATCCCATATCAAAAATGCGTGGAATCACGAAATGGCAGGTGATGATCCTGATTTAAAGCTTGAGAACCAGGATATTTATCTTACCGTACCTGCATCATTTGATGCTGTTGCACGTCAGCTTACAATAAAAGCTGCAGAAATGGCCGGACTGGAAAATCCTGTTCTTATTGAGGAACCCCAGGCTGCTTTTTACTCCTGGATTAACCGATCAGGGGAGAAATGGCGCAAAACTATCAAAAAAGGCGATCTTGTACTTGTATGCGACATAGGCGGCGGTACAAGTGATTTCAGCCTCATTGAGGTTAAAGAGGGCAATGACGGCAATCTTGAACTTGAACGCCTTGCCGTTGGGGATCATCTCCTTGTGGGCGGGGATAACATTGATCTTGCCTTAACCTATTATTTAAAGGCAGAGCTTGAAAAAAAAAGCAAAAAATTAGACTCCTGGCAGATGAGAGCCCTTGTTCATTCTTCAAGAAAGGCAAAGGAAACTCTATGTTCAGGTGAAGGAAAGGATAAATATCCCGTAACAATTCTCGGAAGGGGAAGGGGGCTGATCAAGGGGACCATTAAGACAAAACTGAAATACACTGATATTGAAACCATTCTCTTTAATGGTTTTTTTCCTCAATGCAGTCTCAATGACAGACCTGCAGTGTCAACTAATGCAGGTATGAAGGAGTTTGGACTTGCCTATGAATCGGATCCTGCAATAACACGCCACCTTGCAAAATTTATTTCCTCCTGCGTTGATGAAAACGGAAAAACAAGACTTCCCACAGCTGTAGTGTTCAACGGGGGTGTAATGAAATCTCCTGTTTTAAGAAAAAGGGTTATGGATATTATCCGCTCATGGGCAGAAGATGTCAAACCATCCCCCTTTTCTGATCAGGAACATTCAGATGAACATCCCAATAATTTTTCCCAAACAGATCAAATAAAAGAAGAATATGCAACAGATGCAGAATCAAAAACAATGCCCGATGAAACTGCGGTGAAAACCGGTAAGGGGAAAATCCATGAAATCAATGAAATACGTAAAATTCATGAAATATCTGAGATACGTGAGATACCTCAGATACGTGAAATCAAAGATATGGATTTTGATTTTTCAGTGGCAAAGGGTGCTGCCTGTTATGGACTTGCTGTAAATGGAAAAGGAATCCGCATAAGGGCAGGACTTGGGAGATCTTATTACATGGCCGTTGAAACTGCAATGCCTGCTGTTCCAGGGCTTGTTCCGCCGACAAGGGCTTTATGTATTGCCCCCTTTGGCATGGAGGAAGGAAGCGAAACTGAATGCAGTAACAGAATTTTTAACCTTGTTGTCGGGCACAAGGTTAATTTTGATATCATGACCTCTTCTGTCAGAAAACAAGACTCCCTTGGCGTTTTGATTGATAACTGGGAAGAAAAGGAGATTAACGAACTTTCATCAATTGGAACTTTGCTTGAAGGTGAATCCGGTATGATGATTCCGGTCACTTTTAAGGTTAAACTCACTGAAACGGGAATACTTGAATTCTGGGCATATGAAAGAGACGGCGAAAGAAAGTGGAAATTTGAACTTAATATTCGAAGCAATGCTGAATAAACTGCCATTGAAAAAAGAAAAAAACTGTATCTTTAATTGAAAATGTCTGTAATGCAGGAGACAGGCAGAAGAAAGCATATATTTTTTTGAGTAAGAATGTCATGGAAATATGTAATATAAACGATAAAGAATTTTATCTGATGCCTTTTACAAAATTATATTATTGTATCTTTTCTCTTGGCCCATAGCCCATAGTATAATCTTTTAAAACAGATGACATCTAAACGACCTATTGATGATTCTTGTTGATACAAGAAAAACAATTTCATGAGAAAACTAATCGGATGTTTACATTTCTGATGTAATGCTGATTATGTTTATAAATGCGATATTAGCGAAGAACTATCTAATTAAGCTTAGTTTTGCTGAATCATTTTCCCTTTAATTTCCTCTTATGAATGCAGCAAATAAATGAATTGCTTTTAATCGGAATCACTCAAATCAATAGGCTACCTTGTATTACAAGGCTTTGACTGTGTGCTTCTATTGCGTTGATTTAAGCATAGGTCAAGCGAATAAACCTGAGTGATTTAAAAAAAGGAAAAAAAAGCCATGAAAAAATTGTCTCCGATCATTCCGATCATTCCGATTTTACTTACAATCTTTTTGATACCGTGTTTTGCCGCACATCCTCCGATAAAACTTAAAGATATTAACGGCAAAAATATCTTGGTTGCAAATGGAAGTGTTCAGTCAAATCTTCCGGTGAGCTATGAAAAATCTTGCAATAAATGTCATAATATCGATTTTATTAATCTTGGTTTCCACACCCAGCAGGGAAGATTATCGATACTCCGTCCCGAAGTTTATGACAAAATCTATGCAAAATACGGAAAAAAAGCGGAACTTCCTAAAGATCAATCACAATTCTATTCCAAATATTTTGGTTCTAAAAACCTTTACGGCCCCGGCGGCATGTACAACCGAATTTCCGTTCCGCATATGTTAAAAATGCCAGGATATACAACAAAGGATGCGCTTGATATTGATATGACCACGGCGGAATGGCAATTCGAATGCGCTATTTGTCATACGGGCGGCGGCTATGCTCTTCGGGATCAGGCCAACAATCGGCTGGATAAAATGAATATGAAGATTGTAAAATCAGGGTTAAAGAAGGGCGTTTATTATACGGATTATCTTGTGCAAAACGAAAAAACCGGAAAATTTGATCCCTATGACTATCACCATAACGGTATTACCAATGTACGCGAAAACGATTGTTTGATTTGCCATGCCACAAACGGTTATGATTTGGGAATGGAGCGTATGTTAATTGCTGGTAAACATTTATTAGGCTGGGCAAACACCATAGCTGCGAATTTGGGCAAACTGAACAAAGATGGTACCATTGCTTATAATGCAGAGGCTGTTAAAAATTTTTATAAAAAAATTGGAGCAACTTCGGATGAAACCTGTGCAAGATGTCATGCTTCCTCTTATGATGAAGACGACGACGGCAAGATAACGCCAAATGATAACTTGATTAGCTTTCCGTTCTTGCATATGAATAACATGAATGAGCTCTACAAATCTTTTGAACTTTTTGCCTCTCCCGGCTTTTTTAAACGCGGCCATGTAATGGGCAATACCGTTGTAAAGGGCAGCGATGGTTTTTTGCACAAAACTTATGATAAAAATGCAAACGTGCAATATTACAATCCGAAAACGAATAAATTCGAACCCGTTCCCTTTGTGGGTGTACACATTCAGGGCGACGAGCATCTAAAGTGCAGCGATTGCCACACGCCTGTCGAGTTTGAACATGCCAAAGCGCCAAAAACGCCATCCCATGATTTTACAATTGGAAGTGCGGGCTTTAATGTCCGAGCAGATTTGCAAGGCACGGCTACCTGCGAACAATGTCACGACGATTACATGGATACGCATGAAAAGTTGTTTGGCAAGAATGAAGAAGTGCATATGAAAAATATCCATTGTACCGTCTGCCATATTCCCCAGAAATTCAGAGGTGTTGTTCACACACTGGTGGAGGACAAACTAACCTCGCTCACAACTTGGACACCGCAATTTGCTAACTTTGCCATGTCCAAAACCGGATTACAGGTCGTCCCGTTTAATCCCGATTATGTCTGGTACCCGCATGTTGCCGAAAAAGGTGACACTCCGAAGCTTATGATTAAACCGGCCAATGCTATTGCCGTTTTAAGTTGGCGGTTATCCGACGGAAGACCGGTACCGAACAGATTCCTATCGATGGTTTTCAAAGGATCGAAAATGATTAATCCTTTAACCGGTAAAAGCATGGCCCTTACCCTGCAGACAGGTTTTGAAAAGATGATGAACAGTCTGATGAAAGCGCCGCCGCTGGTTACCACAAAGGATGAAATTACGTTCGCTGCTCAGGCTTTACAAGATGCCATAAAGAAAACGACTGACAAAAAAGTAAAGGTTCAATACATTTACCATTTGGGCATTCTTGATGGCTCTTACATTATTAGTCACAATATTGCACCGATTAGTTCGGAGCCGCAAATGTCGGATGGAGATGCCGCGTATGCCAAAGATCCAATGCATGTCTTACAATGTAACGATTGCCATCGTAAAAAAGGAAAGTTTAACCGGAATGTCATAAAATATCCGCATATTGACGATGTGCCTGGCATAACGGTATTCGAGGTGCCAAAGGCGGCCATAGCAGGTTATGCTGGTAATTTCAAAGAATCGGATTTAAGAAGATTGACTTTTGCCTATTTTTCGCCAGTTGGCTTTCAAATATTTCCTGCAAATGATGGAAATAGCCTGATAAAAGCCGTATGGACGCCGAAGGGTGACAATGTCAATCCCTTGCAGCCCAAGAAAGTGGATGCCGTAAAAACGGATTTTGTACCAAACGATTATCAAGTGGAAGAAGCAATCCGTATGGAAATTAACAACGGTACGCAAACACAATTCGAGGTTCTTCCTATCGAAGGTTCAGCCAGCAATTTTAAGGTGTTTACCAATCCTTCCGCGGCACTGGTTAAATACAATGTGGTCAATGGAAAATTAAACGTTGTGGTTAAAAAGGTCGATTCTGCCGAAATAACAATCGCAATCGCTAAAAAATAACCCCTGCATTAAAATTCAACAAGGCGGGATCTCTCCCGCCTTTTAATTTATGAGTTTACTCCAAAGCGGGCGATGCCCGCAACCCATTTGCCTCTCCTCAATTTCTTGTTTTTTTGACATAAATTGAGGGGTAAGGCACTAAACGGACATTTCGTTTCACTGGATTGCAGGGGTCTCAGCCACTTTAAAAAGCGTTGATTTAACAAATTCTAACATAATAAACAAGTTTTCTGG
>WFQS01000496.1 GCA_015486915.1 Desulfobacteraceae bacterium | reverse complement strand
AGGGGGCTTCATGAGGCCTCCCGCTATGCGGGAGTGAGATTCACTTATAAAACCTTTTTATTGACTTTCTATTTATAAGTCATATAATTAATCAAAAAAATGAGTATCTACTTGTATTAGTACGAAAAATTAACCAAATTTATTAGTCATTATTTAAGTTATGCCGCTATCAATTATAGAATATTTGGAACGAGGTCCTTCAACTTCGAAAGAAATCCAGGCAGCGACTGGCCTAAGCCAGACCACCATTGCTCGAAAAATTAGAAAAATGGAAGATCGAATTATCGCTATTCATGAGGGGCGAACAGTAAAATATGCTGCAATGCGTAACGCATTTAATAGTGGAAATAATATTCCATTGAGTATTATTGATGAAGTTGGCAAGCCACACTTAATTGCCCATATCCGCCCATTGATTCATGGAGGATTCTTTGTTGAACCTATTAAAGACATTTCATTATTATTGCTTGGTGAGAGTCGAATCGGTTTGTATGAGGATCTGCCTTATTTTCTTTATGATCTAAGGCCACAAGGTTTTTTGGGCCGGCAGGTTGCTAAAAGGATCGCATCCCAATGTGATGATTTTCCATCAGATCCAAGAAACTGGAATAGCAATCACATTGGTCGATATCTTATTTCAAATGGTGATGATCTCCCTGGTAACTTTATATTCGGTGATCGTGGTTTGATTGGGGCTGGACCACAATTTTTACTTGCTACAGAAGTTGATTATCCCGATCTTGCCCAGAAAGCGATTGAAGGGGAGATCGTAGGATCATCTGCCGGCGGAGAACAATCTAAGTTCACAGCTTTTAATGAGAATTCCGAATGCCATGTAATTGTTAAATTTTCACCCAAAGACAAGAATGAAATTGCTACACGATGGCGAGATATTTTAATCACTGAATATCACGCGGCTGTAGTGCTTAATGCACGGATCTTCTCAGCGGCAATACCAGGCCTGATTGACATAAACGGCCAGCTGTTTCTGGAATCTCAACGTTTTGATAGAATCGGTACTCTTGGACGCAGGTCCATGATATCCCTTCAAACAATTGACTCAGAATTTACAGGTTTGGGGGGCAATTGGCCAAGGGTGATGAAAGACTTGTTGAAAAAGAACTTAGTAACCATTGAAGATAGTCTTCATGCAGAATCTTTATGGTGGTTTGGCCGACTTATAAACAATTCTGACATGCATTTAGGCAATTTAAGCTTATCGATAAATAAGGATATTTTCAGGTTATTGCCCATTTATGATATGTGCTCGATGGGCTTTGCCCCTAAAACCAGTGGAGAAGTACCACCTTTTTCTTTTGGCCCTCCGGAACTGAATAGTATCAGTTTGACTGAAGATCAGCGCGAAATTGTAATAGAGGCTGCTTATGAATTCTGGGAAAACGTTTCAATGGATAGCAAAATTTCTGATCAATTCAGAGCATATTTACAGGAAGGCAATCCTGTTAGGCATCTGATTTCTAATACAAATACAAGGTTGCGATAATTCACCTAAATTTAATTGCTCTCCCATACTTTATTCCAACCAGAAAATGAACCGGATGAAACCGGTTATTTTTACGGTTCAACGGAAAAGAATAAATCTATTCAGCTTAATCAAAAAAGGAGGTGATATTCCCTAAAAAAAAGATCTTAGATCAAATGCATAAAAGTTAACTATTTAAAAATGGAGAGTGTAAAATGAAAACTAACAATTATCTGCTTATTAAACTTCATTTGTGTCAAGACCCCACAGAGGATCTGCATTTTTTATATCAATGTGATGGTCCATGATTTCTATCCCCACAGGACTTTCAGCTTTCCCTGTCACGATGATTCCGTCAAATCCCGCTCCTTTGAGCCGGGGTGCGAACCTGCCTCCAACTGAAGAATCGCCAATAAGCCCTGTCAGAGGAAATCTGGAAATGATATGGGCTCTGCCCGATGTGGGAGCAGGAGTTCCTGTCAAAGGCCCTGTGAAAATGCAGACAACCAACACGTTATATCTTGGATTTGCCCATACCGAATTCAAAAGCAAGGTCTCTATGGGCATAAGTACCGCCATATCCACAGACCAGTAATCAATCCAGTCCGTCCATTTTTGGGTCAGCACCTCACGTTTGACAACACCGTCCTTGTCCTTGCTGAGTTTAACCACCTGGCCCTTGTCCACAATCACCTTGGATTTTTTCTTTTTCAGGCTGGTATCCGCATCCACCGAATCCTGTGAATAAAAGACGGAAAAATCCGTCAGTTCAATGGCAATATGGTGTTTCTTTTTGCCTTTGCCAAACACGGGTTTAACTTCAATAAAAGACACGTCATGAAACACCACCTGATTTTTCTCAATGGCCCGTTTGTCGAACACTTCCCTTGGGATGTATTTCATAGCAAGGTCAATGCCTTTGGCTTTTGCCTCTTCCTGGATATTGGGAAACAATCCCATCTCAAATTCAAAGCCCAGTATATCCACTTTGGTGATATGCTTCTGGCGGCATTCTAAGATGATCTCCTCCACAAACAACCGGGTGACAGACAGGTTCACCGGCCCCACTGCCACGAGCCGCCCGGCTTTTTTCCCCTGAAAGCAATTGAACTGGCTGACGGTTTCAGCACGGTAAGCATGCAGGATCAGTTCTAAAAAGGCCTTTTCTCTTTCCCGTAACTGCTGCTGCTTTTCCTCTTCCCGAAGATCAGGATTGATCCCGATATAATGCTGGCGTTCATATTTGCCCAAGTTCAGGATTTCAAAGGCCCGCCAGATCAACTTGTTGTTCCAGCCGGTGATCTGCCTTCCTGTCTGCTGATCAAATATATCCACCTGCAATGCTCTGTTTTCTTCGGCACGGGGTTCATCCACCTGCTCAATCACCTGAAATAGCAGGACAATATTACAGACTTCACCGGTTTT
>WFQS01000495.1 GCA_015486915.1 Desulfobacteraceae bacterium | reverse complement strand
GACCGGTTCTTGATGGTGCTTGAGTATGTTATAATGGCAAAAGACATAAAAGAGGAAGAACTTGAAGAAATAGTAAAAGAGGCAGGAGGTGACACCATGCCTTCATTAGCACAGAGATGGTTAGAACAGGGTAGGCAACAGGAAGCACAGGAGATGGTTTTGGATGCACTTGAGGCCAAATTCGGCGAGACATCAGCCAATTTTAAGCCCCAAGTAGCCAAAATAACTGATAGAAACAAGCTAAAAGAACTCCACAAGATTATATTAAAGGTTCAAGACATAAAAGAACTTGAACGTTCTCACATATGGAATTGAATTCAAAGGACACGGCGTAAGGCATAAGGCATAAGGTACAAGATTTAGGGGTATAAGCCTTTCTCTGCGCCCTCTGCGATCTCTAGCGACTCCAGGGAGCGGGCGAGAGAAAAGAATTATCTCTCACAGAGCACTCAAAGCAAAGTTATGGATCTGAATCAACTCTCCTCACAGGTCATCAAGGCCGCAATCACTGTGCATCAGATACTGGGACCCGGATTACTGGAGTCTGTTTATCAGGCCTGCATGTTGATCGAATTGAGGAATATGAGAATGGAGGTCCAGTCTGAAGTACCTTTGCCTGTATTTTATCGCGGTCAAGAGGTAAATACAGCAGGATTTCGGTTGGATCTCCTAGTGGAAAACAGGCTTGTTGTGGAGTTAAAATCCGTGGAAAAGGTGCAGCCAGTGCATAAAAAGCAGCTTTTGACCTATTTGCGTTTAGCCAAGAAGCCCCTTGGTTTATTGATAAATTTCAACGAGCTTGTGCTGAAAAATGGCATTACCAGGATTATCAATGCTCTGCCCAAAGCATGAGAATCGTCTTCTCTGCGATCTCTGCGATCTCTAGCGACTCCAGGGAGCGGGCGAGAGAAAAGAAATATCTCTCACAGAGCACACAGAGCACACAGAGACAAAAAAGAATTCTAGACAGCTTGTCTTGCTAGTTTTTACCTGGCAGCCATCTCCCTGCCAGGTAAAAGTAAAGTTTTTCTCTGCGATCTCTGCGATCTCTAGCGACTCCAGGGAGCGGGCGAGAGGAAAAGAATGTCTCTCACAGAGTCCACAGAGCACACAGAGACAAAAAAGAATCCTAGACAGCTTGTCTTGCTAGTTTTTCTCTGCGCCCTCTGCGATCTCTAGCGACTCCAGGGAGCGGGCGAGAGAAAAGAAATATCTCTCACAGAGCACACAGAGCAAGAACTTTTCTCAGCGCCTCGAAGGACTACATCCATGTTACTTAAATCCTTTTTAATTTGTTTTTTTAGTGTGTTCCCAGTAATATTATTGTCCTGTAATAATGGAGGTAATATGGCCGAGAAACCCTCTCCCCTTCCCAAGATGTCCACTGTACCCCAATCTGCATGGCAGAAGCTTTCTCAGAAAAAGATCTATTTTGGTCACCAGTCCGTGGGCTTCAATATAATAGACGGAATTAAGGATGTGATGAAAGAGCATCCGGGAATAAAACTCGATATTATTAAAAGTTCGGATGCATCTCTTCTCCATGCAGGCACTCTTGAGCATTCGACGGTGGGAAAGAATTTTGATCCGGAATCCAAGGTAGCCGAATTCGTAAAGTTCCTTAAAAAGGGTCTTTGTAACAAGGCTGACTTTGCGGGAATGAAATTCTGTTATGTTGATGTCAGGGCCAATACAGATGTTAAAAACCTGTTCAAGACATATGAAGACAGTATAACCCAAGTAGAAAAAGACTGCCCTGAAACGACCATTATCCATTTTACCGTTCCCCTAAAGGTTTCCAACACTACATGGAAGACTATCGTTAAAAAAATAATTGGACGCAAAACCTCAAGGGAAGATAATGTGAAAAGAAATGCGTACAATAAGATGCTTTTGGAGAGATATTCAGGCAAGGAACCGATCTTTGACTTGGCCAGGGTGGAATCAACCCATCCTGATGGGCGGCGCTGTACTTTCAAGATGGACGGAAATATCTATTATTCACTTGTACCCGAGTATACTAATGATGGTGGACACCTGAACGAGCTCGGCCGCAAAATAGTAGCCGAGCAGTTCCTCATTTTTTTGGCAAATCTTCATGGATAGTGAAAGGCATGCAAGGCGTACTTTTTGTACCTCAAGCGCTTAACCCCGTGTCACTTGGAATAAATCTATTGTTATGTGAGCCCCTGCATAAGAGGAATGCGGGACGATAGAACAGAAATTTTTTCTAAGTACGAAGCCTATAATAAGATTGGCCTCTGGGCCTTGGTTCGCTCAGATGTGAGACGCTGGGGAAAGCTTTCAGTTGCCATTTTTAAGCTTGGGTTCCATGCTGCCTTTCTTTACAGGCTCTCACATTGTTTTTATTTGAAAAAATTAAATTTGTTAGGCCGTGCCCTTCAACTTATTTCTCAAATAATAACCGGGGCTGAAATTTCAAATAAGGCAGTTATTGGCCCCAGTTTAATTATTCTACATCTGAGCGGCCATATTTAAATACCAGAATATTCAGCCACAGATTCACACAGATGAACACAGATAGTGGCTGAACTAATGATTACATCGGAGGCATAAATGGAAACGAAACCTGTGACAAGATCAATTGACGCGCTTTCAGCTCGTGCCCGTTTTGGCCAACTTATGGAGCAGGCCGAATCGAAAAACCTGCGTTTTTTAGTCAGTCGGCGGGGAAAACCAAAGGTGGTGATTTTAGGTGTGGAGGATTATTTAAGAAATATTGTCAAGAAGGATGAATTGCTTACGGAAATTCAGCTTAGTGCGCAAACATCTGGGTTGGATAAGATGACAGAAAATGAAATTGAAGTTGAAATTCAGGCATCCCGTCGATCCAAAAAACGAAATGAACAATAATTTCTTAGTGTTATGATTAAAATTGTTCTTGACACCAACGTTCTTGTATCGGCGCTTCTCAAACCCGACAGTACGCCGGAATTGATTATTTCCATGATACGGCAGAAACAAATTTTGCTGTGTTTGAGTAAAGACATTTTTGCTGAGTATAGCGAGGTCTTGAATCGAGATAAATTCAAAGGGCTCGATCGTAAAAAAGTAAAGGAATTCTTGTCTAAACTCAAAAAAGACGCAATGTGGATTGAGCCGCATGCTTCAGTTGATGTAATTAAGGCCGATCCAGACGATAACAGGTTCTTAGAGTGTACTCTGGAAGCCCAGGCTGATTTTCTTGTCACTGGCAATATCCACCATTTTTCCTTCAAGAAGTTCCATGGTACTCAAATTACAACGCCACGTAACTTTTTGTATATTATGGCAAAAGCGCTGTTTGAGTAGAGTCCTTTTTTCCTGACTGGATTAAGGAATTACACGATTCTATACTTAACCTGATCGCTGAATAGGTCTTGTTCAGAAGGTAACTTCGCGAATATCTTGTGCTAAAATTTAAGGATTTGAATCTAAATGAAATATGCCGTTTGATAAATTCAAAGAAAAATGCAGTGAGGTACTGAACCGCAATTTTTAATTTTGAGTTTAAATGATGGTAAGTCAGAAGAAACCAAATATTATTAAAGAAAAAACCTATCAATTTGCTCTTGATATTGTTTGTCTATATAAAAAATTGCAGGAGCGCAATGAATACATTATTTCCAAACAGATCGTGAGGTCTGGCACCAGTATTGGAGCAAATGTAGAAGAAGCCCTTGCTGCCCAAAGCCGCAGAGATTTTATCTCAAAGATGACAATTTCATCCAAGGAAGCAAGAGAAACGAATTACTGGCTACGTTTATTGAGAGATAGTAATCTATGTGATCTGCATTTGCATAGCCTGATACATGATTCAGAAGAAATAATTCGTATACTCACAGCAATAGTAAAGACAAGCCAAAAATAATTTTTAATTTTAAATTAGGGAGTTATCTAAAATTTACAATTAAGAATTGATTACACTGCAAAAAGTCCTCGACCACTTTTTGCTATATAGAAAACGTATTAGTTACATATATGTTTCATTAAGAAAACTGATATAGCTATAAAAATATTTCTCTAAAAATGGATTTTTTTCAGCGGAATCAGAATTCAAGATTACAATAATCACCGATTTTCGCATGTACTTTAACCGTCAAACAATATAAGATTTTTGATACCCTACGGAGCTCATTAGTCCATCAACACTTCGATATCTTGAATAATTTGGCTTCCATTAAATAATTCAAGGTATGATGATATTATATGAACTCGCAACGCGAAAATAGGTGATAATAGGACACCTTAATTCAAAATTAAAAATTAAAAATTAAAAAAGTGTGTCCATAGCTGAATAATTTTTAATTTTTAGTTTTGAATTTTAAATTGTGG
>WFQS01000494.1 GCA_015486915.1 Desulfobacteraceae bacterium | reverse complement strand
TTCAATATCTGTATGAGGATCTTTCAGGGCCTTTTCAATTTGACGGGATGCACTGGCAATGTTTGAATTACGATCTGCCATCATTGATAATTTATCTGCAAGTATGCTGTTGAAATCATTTATTTTTTCAGCAAGTTCTTTGCCCTGATCTTTTTCGCGTAAAATGATTTTATTTGATATATTCCCTTCTGCCATTTCGTCTAAGGTTTTCTCAAATCTGAAAAAAGGGCCTGCGATTCTGTGGGTTAAAAATAATGTTATCATAATGATAAATCCACCGCCAAGGACGATAAAAAACCATTGTGTATAGAGAATTTTTCTTAATAATATTCCCGGGGTGAGTCCGAGCTGAAGATGATAATTATCATATACAATGGAAAGTGTATTGGAAGAAAAAAAACTGAATATTGCTATAAAAAATACACTTCCCAGTGCAACGAGGAGAAAATAATTTAATATATACCTGCCCTGGAATTCTTTATCGATAAAATAGTGCCGCCTTTTATATTGTTTTTTATTATTCATTTTTCCTCCATATCTTTGCAGTACCCCTTATTCGGTCAGTCCATTCTTTGAGAAACTGTGATTTTTTTTCATTTTTTATAAATGTGGAGATTCGTTTAATTTCTAATTGATTCAAAGCCGGTGATTTATTGAGTGCCGATGTTCCAGGTTCTGTTTGAATATCATCAAGCCTGTACACAAAGATGCCGGAAGGTGTCCATTTTGGTTTGGATAATTCTTTCTTTTTCAGGTGCAGTAATATGAATTTCAGGTCATCGGACATATCCCTGAAATCAGAGTCTATTTTTTTAATCACCCCGTTTTTCCTGTTTTTTGCATCCTTCATGGTGGGATAAATTACCTTGGTTAAAATAAGTCTTTTATTATTCAGATATCTGTATCTTGAAATTTCATCTTTCGTGGCCTCAACTGATATGGAATTCAACTTCCGGTCAAGGAGAACATTTATCAGTGATTGTTCATAAAAGTTCTGAACGGAACGTCTGAAGCTTTCCTCTTTGTTTATTTTCATTTTTAGAGCTTCCTGGATCAGAAGCTGTCTGTCGATTATGGCTTCAATAAACAGTTTACGGTTCAGGTGAGGAGGCTTTTTCCTCATCATTTTCTCAAATTCAGCTTTGGAAATAACCCGGTCATTTATTGCAAGATATGGTTCTGAAATTTTAACATGCCCACTGAACAGTCCATAGACCGCTAACCCTGATACAAAGATCATGATCGCAACAATATAATAGATATACCTCATATCAATTAAAGTCCCCTGAAAAAATATTTTATAAGAAGCTCATGTAAAGTACCTTTTAAAACTAGAGTTTCTATATTTGTTGAGAGGCCGTCTGAGAGTCTCCAGATCGGCCTCATGGCCGTTATATGGAATTTATTTATTTCTGTCCGCATTGCCGATAAAATATTAAAATATTATTTATCAACTATTAAACGGCCGGTATTCCTTTCAACCTGGATACATCTGTCATCATAGATTCTCTGTGTATAATAGTCTTTAATATTTGTTATTTCAAGCTCAGGCAGATTATTGTCCTTAAGCCATTTCAGGATAATAGGCAGTTGCTCTGGATCCTGTGCCCTTGCCGTAAATATTTTAACCCTTACCCCATGGCTTATCATTTTTTTTACAAGTTCCATCATGGCAGGGACAGGTTCACCTATTTTATCCATTGAAGATGAAATGTCATGATATGCCAATGTTCCGTCTAGGTCAACTCCCGTCCAGATATCAGGTAAAGCCCGTTTTGCGGGATCAGCAGACTGTTCATTCTGTTTTGAACTATTTGTTTCGTGGAAGCCGATGCTACTCTCCCTGCTGATCTCTTCTTTTGCTTTTTTAAAATAATTTTTTATTGAATCAAACATACCGGATTTATATAATAAAACACCTGATAAAAACAACAAAAGAAAATTAAATTTCTTTACTTTTATGATTTTTTTTAGTTTATCATTGCTTTGAAAGCGCAGTGCATGAATAATAAAACAGAACATATAAAAATAATAGTTCGACCTTAATAATGTAAAAAGATCCGTCTCATGGCAGTTATATGAAACAGGCTTATGAAACATGAAACGCATGAATAAAACAAATCCATTCAAATTTGGCAATATTGTCTCCGGAGATTTTTTTTACGACAGAGATGATGAATTGCTGCTAATCAAGCAAACACTTTCCGGTGGCAACAATATTACCTTATGTGCTCCGAGGCGTTATGGGAAATCATCACTTGTAAATAAAGCTTTAAAGGAACTTGAAGAAGAAGGATTTACTACAGTTTATCTCGATATTATGAGTGTTTATTCCCGTAATACATTTATAAAAAATTATACACGGGCTATTGCTGAAAAACAAAATGCTCCATTGGAAAAAACGATTAAAAAAATAGCAAAGTTTATTTCCGGCATAGTCCCTTCTGTGGCCTTCGACAGTGCCGGAATGCCAACTTTTTCACTTTCGTGGATTGAAGGAAAAGACAAAGAACAGACATTGATTGATGTTATGAATCTACCGGAAAAACTTACCGGTGATAACAGCAGGTGGATAATAGCATTTGATGAGTTCCAGGAAATTACAAAATTAAATGGTGAAAATTTTGAAAAACTTTTAAGAAGCTGCATTCAACACCATCAAAATGTTTCGTATCTTTTTTTCGGAAGTAAAACACATATATTAAAAGACATGTTCAGTAATAAAAACAGGGCGTTTTATAATGCAGCAGCTGTTATGAGCATCAATACAATTGAAGAAAGCAAATCCGTAAAATATTTAATCAGCAGGTTTAACCGCTCAGATATTAAAATTGATATTGATACGGCAGAATACCTTTTACAAGTTGCCGGAAACATACCCTATTATATACAATATATCGCATTTGAAATCTGGCAGAATATTATTTTAAGTGATAAAAAAACTATAGCAACAACGGATATTGACGAGGCTGTTAAACGAATTTTAGAGCTAAAGTCAGATTACTATTGGGAGTTAACAAATAAACACACAGGCTATAGGAAAAAGGTGCTTTGCGCATTGAGTCGTTCTGCATCTGAATTATTCTCAAAAAAAACTGCAAAAGATTTCGACCTCGGTGCGGCATCCAGCACGCAGAAAGCAATAGATGTTTTTATCAATGACGGAATTATAGAGCGAAATCAATCAAAATACGATTTTTCAGATCCCATATATAAAAAATTCATCAATAGATATTTATGATTATGCCATTTGGCGTAACGCCATTTGGCATAATTGCCCATATCTTCATAGCATCATATTATTCCCTTTGTTTCCGGTATGCTTTTTGATAAATATGAGGATTTTATTGATATTTATGCCCAGATAACCGAGCAGGAACAGGAACGGCTTTATCATAACATTATTCAGCATGAGGAGACCGCCATGTTAGCACAATATATCAGAAATAAGGGAATACAGATAAAAGAAATCAGTAGCTTTAGATTTGTTTAGTAGTGGTATGTAATCGAAAAGGCGGAGCTATATTAACCGATAATAATCAAATACATCAAAACTCTCCAACGTTAAAAATTTCTCAAGTTAGCAATGGAAAAACATGGGTGGAGAATGGTTGACTTTATGATACTTTCGCAGTACTAAACTTTAACAATATTGTTTCCGGAGTGTTTCCGGAGATTTTTTTACAGCAGGATGAAACCTCGTATAAAGAATAAAAAAGGGCTAAAATAGAAACTCATGATGAAAAAAGCACTTATAACAGGTATTACAGGGCAGGATGGAGCATATCTTGCAGAATTTCTCATAAATAAGGGTTACGAAGTCCACGGCATTAAAAGACGATCCTCATCATTTAATACGGACAGGATCGATCATCTCTATCAGGATCCCCATGAAAAAGAAAAAAATCTGATCCTGCACTATGGCGATCTCACTGATTCAACCAACCTCACCCGGATACTGCAGCAGGTCCAGCCGGATGAAGTTTACAATCTTGCAGCCCAGAGCCATGTGGCCGTGTCTTTTGATTCTGCTGAATACACAGCAGAAACTGACGGCCTCGGCACCCTGCGCCTTTTGGAAGGTATCCGCCTGCTTGGCCTTGAAAAAAAAACCAGATTTTATCAGGCCTCCACATCGGAACTTTTCGGCAAGGTCAGGGAAACCCCCCAGACCGAAAAAACACCATTTTATCCGAGAAGCCCCTATGCCGTAGCCAAGCTCTATGCTTACTGGATAACGGTAAATTACAGGGAAGCCTATAATATTTATGCCTGCAACGGCATTCTGTTCAACCATGAATCCCCTGTTCGCGGAGAAACCTTTGTCACCCGTAAAATTACAAGAGCCCTGGCACGAATCAGCTTAAATCTTCAGGATTGTCTATACCTTGGCAACCTCGATGCAAAAAGAGACTGGGGCCATGCAAAAGATTACGTCAGAATGCAATGGCTCATGCTACAGCAGGATAAGCCCGAAGACTTTGTCATTGCCACGGGAACACAATATTCAGTCCGGGATTTTGTAAATATTGCCGCAAAAGAACTCAACATCAACATCACCTGGAAAGGCAAAGGAATTGATGAAAAAGGATATGATACAAAAACCGGCAGGCAGATCATTGCCGTTGATCCCACATATTTTCGGCCTACAGAAGTAGAAACCCTGCTTGGGGACCCCACAAAAGCCAAACAGAAATTAAACTGGACACCGGAAATAACTTTTGACCGGATGGTAAAGGAAATGGTCAAACATGATCTTGAAGATGCAAGAAAAGATCACCTCTGCCAGACCCATGGTTTTAACACCTTTAATCACAATGAGTAAAAAATGGAAAAAGATGATAAAATATTTATTGCAGGCTCAAGAGGCCTTGTAGGTTCAGCTATTGTCCGTAATCTTACAAAAAAAGGCTATACAAATCTGCTTACTCCGTCCCATGCTGAGCTGGACCTGTTAGACCCACATTCCGTAGCAGCCTGGTTTGAAAAAAACAAACCCGATTATGTATTCCTCGCTGCAGCAAAAGTAGGGGGCATATTGGCCAACAGCACCTATCCTGCTGACTTCATTTTCCAGAACCTTGTGATCCAGACCAATATTATCCATCAATCCCATATTCACAAGGTAAAAAAGCTGCTTTTTTTAGGTTCCTCCTGCATTTATCCCAAAAACTGCCCCCAGCCCATGAAAGAAGAGTACCTCATGACAGGCCCGTTAGAACCGACAAATTCTCCCTATGCCGTAGCCAAAATAGCAGGAATAGAAATGTGCTGGTCATATAACCGGCAATACAGAACGAAATTTATTCCGGTGATGCCGACAAATCTTTACGGCCCAAACGACAATTTTGATCTTGAGACCTCACATGTCATGCCGGCTCTGATCAGAAAATTTTACGAGGCAAAGATAAACAATAAAAAAACTGTCACTGTATGGGGAACCGGAACACCAAGAAGAGAATTCCTCCATGTTGATGATCTTGCCGATGCCTGTGTTTTTGTTATGGAAAATGCTTTTCTTAAGGAGTATTACAAAAATAAACCCCTGCTGAATATCGGCACCGGAAAAGATATCAGCATCAAAGCGCTTGCCGGATTGATCCGGTCGATCATCGGTTTTAAAGGAGATATTATTTTTGATAAATCCAAGCCGGACGGGACCCCGATAAAACTGCTGGATGTGTCTAAAATAAATCAGTTAAACTGGTTTGCCACAACTTCATTGGAAGACGGCATAAAGGATATCCTGCCTGCTGTGAAAAAATATTTTTAACCGAGTTTGGGTATTCATATTATGGAGGTAGTCTGATGAAAGTCTATACATATTCAGAAGCCCGTCAAAAATTTTCTATGGTTCTCGATAATGCGCGATTTGAGGATGTTATTATTAAACGCCGAGGAGGTGAGACTTTTAAAGTGATATTTACAAAATCACCAAAATCACCTTTTGATGTTGCAGGAGTAAAAACAAAAGCAACAACTAAAGACATCCTAAATGCAATAAACGAATCTCGAACAAGCGTTGCCGAATCCAACGATTGAGGGGAGCCTGCTGCACACCATGCCCTTATTGGTTCCACCGCCATTGCTTATGGCCTACCATTGATTACAGGCAATGATAAACACTACAAAATCATGAAAGGCATTCAAATCAAAAGATTTCGACTATAAGATATTGAAATAATAGAAAAAACAGCGAACAAATAAAAAATTTGCAGCCAACCTGTTACACCGGAATGGTTCCGGACGAACCCTGCTGGCAAAATTGATAAAAAAGACCGGGATCAGGTCCTTGGCCTGAATAAAAAAAATCCGGGAGGATTGCTAAATGATACAAACACCTTCTTATGTCTCCCTTGATCTTCTGGCGGACATCTGCTGGATACCTTTGGTTCAAGGGGTTTTAGAAACAGGTGCCCCGATCCTGGGACTGGATCAGGGCAAAACCCTCCGCCTGGCTTTAGCGGCAGAAGAGTTCATTCTCCACCTGTCCAAAACATCCCCGGGGACCCGTCTGAACATGACATTGACCCGTGAAGCATCAAGAGTTTCCGTTCTGTTCCGGTTTGAGAGCAGCTCTGATGATCTCTGGGCCATGAATCTTACTGCCGAAGGCGAGATATCCCGTGATCTGGATCTGGGAATGGACCACATGGGACTGCTTCTGGTATCACGCGTGGTGGACAGCTTTTCCATCACATTAAATAGACGGACAGTTGATATCATCCTTTACCAGAACATTACCTACCCGGAAATTGAAAAAGCGATTGCTCCTGACCAATCTCTGGAAGGAACCTTAAATGCCCACTCTTTTTGTGAACCTGCCGAAATCAGCCATGCCTGTGCCCGGGCAATGGCCTGTTACCCGGAGACCCTTTATCCTGAAGCATTTAAAACCCCGGGAGAAATCATTGACCGTATTGCCGGAAAGGAATTTTTTGCCGGACTTGTTAAAGATGAGGCCGGGACCATTGCCGGAATGATATGCTGGGAGATCCCATCCCGCCAGACTGTCGAGTTTTATGGCCCTTATCTGTTTTCCGACAACCCCAAAGACACGGCCCGTTTGTTGATCGACCTTCTGGTGACCAGTGTGGCGCGAACCTCGGCCATCACCCTTTACAGCCGGATGGCCACCCAGGACCTCCCCAAAGGTGATTTTGAGCCCCTTGCCCGACTCACCTGTAGACAATTCAATGGAAAAATTGAGAAAAAGACGCTCTGGTTCCGCCATTTAAAGGAAGATACGGGCTGTTCTGTATGGGCCCATCCTAACCTGGCAGATTTTCTCAAAAAAACCTATAAAAACCTCTTCCTTATGCGAACAATAAGGGAATACAAAAGCCAGGGAGAGATCCGCCCCGATCGGTCTCTTCTGGGAACACGGCTGGAAGCCGCCCGTAAGGAAGCCACACTCTGGCCCATGCTGGACGGCGCTGATATCCATGAGAACATCTGCAGGCACATCAAGCTGCTTACAGATGAACAGTATACAAATATCTTTTTTACCATTGATCTTTCTGCAGGCTGGCAGGCTGCCCTGGGCGGGATTCTAGTCCAGACAGGATTTCTACCGGCCTATGTACTGCCCTATGCCGGACAATCAGATAAGGTGATATATCAATATGTCGATCCTGATGCTTGACAAGCTGGTTCCAAGACATATCCAGAGCTTCGAACCCTACTTCCCCAGTAAGCCTGACCCGGTCCTCATGTCCCTGTTCGGTGTGGATACCCTTTACAGATTGAACAACAATGAGAATGCCCTGGGCCCACCGCCGGGAGTTCGCAAGGTCATCGACGACTTTGTGCCGGACATGGTCCCTGTATATCCAAATGGCGACTGCTTTTTCTTAAAGGAAAAACTGGCCTTTAAATTTAATAAATCCCCGGATCAATTCCTGGTGGGGAATGGATCATGTGAAGTCATATCCAGTGTTATCAAAGC
>WFQS01000493.1 GCA_015486915.1 Desulfobacteraceae bacterium | reverse complement strand
GGTCAACACTCACTTCAAACCGTGAACTGCAGCTTGCAGGCAATTTTATCAATGGTACGGACTGCAACCTGTTTCTTACCGGCAAGGCAGGTACCGGCAAGACAACATTTCTGCATAATCTGAAAAACAATACGGCAAAACGAATGATCATCACAGCCCCTACAGGAGTTGCCGCCATTAATGCCGGCGGGGTTACTCTTCATTCATTTTTTCAGCTCCCATTTGGTCCGTTTGTACCCGGAAGCGAGGCATATGAGCGCAGTGAGCAGCGCCAGTTCAGGTTCAGCAAAGAGAAGAAACAGATCATAAAAAGCCTGGATATGCTGGTCATCGATGAGATCAGCATGGTAAGATCCGATCTCTTAGATGCCGTGGATGCCGTGCTTCGCCGCCTCCGCCGCAATAATTCTCCCTTTGGAGGGGTTCAGCTTTTAATGATAGGAGATCTGTATCAGCTTTCACCGGTTGCAAGGCCGGAAGAATTGCAGATTTTGCAGCAGCACTATGAATCCATTTATTTCTTCAGCAGCCATGCCCTTGACCACAATAAACTTTTTACCATTGAATTAAAACATATTTTTCGTCAGTCAGATGTAAAATTCATCGAACTTCTCAACAAAGTACGCGACAACAGCTTAGACGGCGCTGCAGTTAAAGATTTTAACAGACGTTACGCATCAGACCTTTCTTCATACGAGAACCAGGGCTATATAACACTTACAACACATAATAAAAACGCAGGTTTCATCAACAGAACCAGATTGTCGGCCCTTACCGGAAAAGAATTTATTTTTCATGCTGCGATTTCAGGGGAATTTCCCGAGCATATTTTTCCAACAGGGGAATATCTTGTACTTAAAAAAGATGCCCAGGTTATGTTTGTGCGCAACGACGCTTCCCCTGACAAATTGTATTATAACGGCAAAATAGGCAGGATAAATAAAATATCAGATGACAATATAAGTGTTATATGCCCTGGCGAATCCGAAGAAATAGTGGTTGAACCGATAAGCTGGGAAAATATTAAATACACAATGGACCAGGAGAAAAAGGAGATAAAAGAGGAAACAATCGGCAAATTCAGGCAATACCCGTTAAAACTTGCCTGGGCAATAACAATTCACAAAAGTCAGGGTTTAACCTTTGAAAAGGCCATAATCGATATAGAGGCAGCATTTACACATGGCCAGGTTTACGTGGCACTGAGCCGGTGCAAAACCTTAGATGGCATGGTTTTAAGTTCTCCAATGTCATCTGCGGGAATAGAAACTGATGAAGCCGTGAGAATTTTCAGCAAAAAAGCGGAAAAGAATCCTCCATCCCTTGAGCAGCTCGAAAATGAAAAAATATCCTATCAGCAGAATTTACTCCTTGAATGCTATAATTTTCAAACTGTACGTAACAGGCTGAGCTATTTTTTAAGGATAGTTTCATCAAACGCCAGGGTGATCCATATTTCAGGGTTATCCGGACCGGATGAAATCAGAGAAATAAAACAGAACGCAGAAAAAGATATTTTTGTTATCAGTGAAAAATTCATGTGGCAGCTGCGCACAATTTTTGAGAAGAAAAACCTGCCTCAGACCGATGCCCTTGTCCTGGAAAGAATAAGCAAAGCCTCAAAATGGTTTCAGGAGAAATTTGCACTTATTTTTGAAAAACCCATGCAGAAAATACATATTGAAACCGATAACAGGGAAATCAAAAAAAAAATAAACAACGTCCTTAATAACCTCAAACAGGATATCTGCGTTAAACTTGCCGGAATAAAATCCTGTGAAAACGGTTTTTCACCATCCAATTATCTCCGTGCTGTTTCTTCTGCTGAAATTGAGTTTAAACCTGAAAAATTAAAAAAATCACAGGTTCCATCCTTTACAAAATCGGATATTGAGCATCCTGAACTGTTTAAAATCTTAAGTGAATGGCGTTACAAAAAGGCACAAGATCAAAATATTGCCGTTTTCCAGGTTTTGCACCAGAGAGTTTTAATCCAGATTGTGGTATGCCTTCCCGACAACACTTACGATCTTAAAAAAATAAGCGGTGTAGGCAAAAAAACAATTGCAAGATACGGTGCAGAACTTGTGGAAATTGTTTCCTCCTATCGCAAAAAGCACGGGATAAAAGAGGTTGCCCTGCCC
>WFQS01000492.1 GCA_015486915.1 Desulfobacteraceae bacterium | reverse complement strand
GCCTCAAAGAATCAAAGATTCTGACGAATATAGAAAGAACATTTGGGACTATGTCAAAAGTGAGCTCTTTCTTATAAAAAGAACCTTTAATAATAAGAGTTTCATTTTTGTTGGAGGCCGCCTAAGAGTCTTTATACCGGCCTCATGATCGCTAATAAAACAGTAACCCAATAGCAAAGGGAGAAGCCATAGTGACATCAGACCAATTGTTATCACCTGAAGATCATATAAATACAAAAACCACACTTGTCATTGGCGGATGCAGAAGTGGAAAAAGCCGGTATGCCCTTGATATGGCAAACAGGATTTCAGGGGGTAGAAAATTATTTATAGCAACATCAGTACCAACGGACAGTGAAATGGAAGAAAGGGTAAGGATACATCGGAAAGATCGCGGAAAGGACTGGATAACTGCTGAAATACCCGTTGATATACCTCAAAAAATAAAAGAGGCTTCAAAATCATCGGATGTGATTCTTGTGGACTGCTTAACTCTCTGGGTCTCAAACCTTTTGTTCAATGATTTCACACATGATGCAGTGATTGATATTACAGATGAACTTGCAAATGCCCTGAAACAATCATCATGTCCCGTAATTCTTGTATCAAATGAGGTCGGTGCCGGGATTGTTCCTGAAAACAGGCTTGCAAGGCTGTTCCGCGATACCGCAGGATTTGTCAACCAGAAAGCAGCAGCTGCAGCAGATAATGTTTTTCTCATGGCAGCAGGAATCCCCGTAAAAATTAAGCCGGGCAGTTAAAATATTTTTTTTTAAACTTTTTGCTTAACACCTGTAATAATACCGGATTCTGTTGTGCCTTTAAATGAGCTGCGTTTTATATCCTGCATTCCTTCTTTTTCAAGTATGGAGAAAAATTCTTTTTCGGAATAAGCCTGCCCTGCTTTTGTCCCGATCAGCATGTTAAGGGAAAAAAGTGCAGGGAAAAGAGGCATAAGTTTTGAATTGTCAAGTATGAAATCATGTATAATGATCAATCCTCCCGGTTCAAGGGCTGCAACAGCTTTTTTCATAAGTTTTTCGGAGTTTTCAGGGGATTCAGCATGAAAAATATGGGAAATCCATACAACATCATAGCTGCCTTTGATTTGATCGGTGAGAAAATTTCCATCAATGAAATCAACACGATCTGAAAGTTTAAATCTTTTAATTGTCTTTTCGGCAAAGGGTCGTGTTGTGGGAAGATCAAATATGCTCGCCTTAAGTGCGGGGTTGCGTTTTGCAAAATGAATGGCGTAGGTCCCGGGTCCGCCTCCAAGATCCAGCAGGTGCTTTTTTCCTGCAAGATCAATCTGTTCTGAAATACGCGGGGCATTTCCCATGGCAATATTAAACATTCCCATTAAAAAACTTTCCCTGCGCTCTTCATCATCTTCATGGGAAGCACTTGATCGTACGGGTTGTCCTGTTTTTACAGCTTCGTCAAGTTTGGACCAGGACTCCACAAGATGATGATGGTGCATGATAATATACCCAATGTACCTTTTTGAATTCTTTGAAAGAAAAGTATCAGATTCTGCAGTATTGCAATACAGTCCGTCTTTTTTATCAAGAAGTTCCATTGCACACAGGGCATTAAGCAGCATCTCAAGGCTGCGTTTCTGAACATGGAGTTTATCTGCAAGTTTGGCGCAGCCCATGGGGTTATCGCCTGTTGCAGTGAAAATATCAAGTTTAACCGCAGCATGGAGAGTGCATGTCTGCCAGTAAGCTCCTGAAAGCGTTAAAAGTTTTCCAGGATTCAGATTTTCTGAATTTGTCATGATTTTACTTCCTACGATTCTTTGTCAAGACCAAATGCAGAATGCAGTGCCCTTACGGCAAGTTCAGCGTATTTTGCCTGTACTATGCATGAAATTCTTATTTCCGACGTACTTATCAGCCTGATATTGATATTTTCCGAAGCAAGTGCTGAAAACATGGTTGCAGCAACTCCTGAATGACTTTTCATGCCAAGTCCTATAACAGAAACTTTTGCGATGTCTCTTGCAATCAGTATTTCCTCAGCCCCTACTTCTTCTGCAACTTCTTCTGAGATCTCCTTTGCCTTTTCAAAATCATCGTTTGTCACGGTAAAGGTAAGATCGGTTTCTCCTCCGGAACGGGTGTTCTGGATTATCATGTCCACCATGATCTCTTCATCTGCAAGGGGTGAAAAGATCTTTGCTGAAATACCGGGCTGATCAGGCACTTTTTTAAAAGTTATCCTTGCCTCATTTTTATCACAGGTGATTCCCGATACAACGACACTTTCCATGTCAGAACTTTCATTAACAACCATTGTCCCCTCCTCCTCGCTAAATGATGACCTGACATGAACAGGCACATTGTATTTTTTTGCAAATTCAACGGAACGAATCTGCAGAACCTTGGCCCCTAAAATGGCCATTTCAAGCATTTCGTCATAGGAAATTATATTGATTTTTTTGGCCCTGTCACAAATTCTCGGATCAGTGGTGTAAACCCCGTCCACATCGGTATATATCTCGCATACATCGGCATTAACCGCAGAAGCTATGGCAACTGCGGATGTGTCAGAGCCTCCCCTTCCAAGGGTTGTTATGTCTCCGTTTATATCTCTGCCCTGAAATCCTGCAACAACAACAATATATCCATGCGAAATAAGTTCTTTGATGCGGTTTGACTGAATATCAAGAATGCGCGCTTTTCCCGGGGTCATGTCGGTGAGAATGCCCGCCTGAAAGCCAAGAAGTGATTTTGCAGAATAGCCCATGGATTTAAGAATCATGGCAAGAAGAGCGGCGGTTGTCTGCTCTCCTGTGGCAAGCAGGACATCCAGTTCATGCTTGTCAGGTGATTTTGATGCACTGTTGGCAAGGGCTATCAGGTTATTTGTGACACCTGCCATGGCAGAAAGGACCACCACAACACTGTCTCCCTTGTCATAGGCCCTGACAACTCTTTCTGCCACATTTTTAATGCGTGAAATATCTGCAACGGATGTTCCACCGTATTTCTGTACTTTTAATGCCATCGTTACTCCCGTCTTAATTATCCTGTTAAAGCCAGGCCCGGATGAATCGATCCATAACGGCCATGAGGCCGATCTGGATTCAGCTGTTTTAACAGGATCATCACATATAAATTCAAGTTAAAGAAAATTTTTTTAACAGATTTATACCTTCAAGTCCAGAGGCAATTAAATTTATTTTTCTATTAAAGTTCTCATCGGTTTCAAAAATAATTTTAAGATCAAAACATATTAATTTTGTTTCATGTTCCAGTAATTCAGGCCATTCAATCACAACAACACCGCCCGATGATACAATCTCGTCAAACCCGAGGTAATCAAGCTCTTCTGTGGAGCCGAGTCTGTATAGATCCATGTGGCAGAGTGCGATTCTTCCGGGGTATTCATTTATTATGGTGTATGTGGGGCTTGTGATATAATAATTGTCAGGAACGTTCAACCCCTTTGCCATTCCCTGGACAAATGTGGTTTTACCGGCACCAAGTTCTCCTGACAGAGAAATTGACATGGCAGTGGATATCAGGGATCCAAGTTTTTCTCCAAGATTTTTTGTTTCCCGCCCTGAATATGTTGTAATGCTTATTTTCATTGGATCAATGATTTTTTTGTTTTTTTGGGATCAGTCAACCCCGGCTGTAAGTTCATGGATTGTCTCTGGGATGATGTTGACAAGATCCGATGCTGTAAATCCAAAACTGCCCCTTTTGACGGCAAGAAAATCACCGCAGGTTCCGTGTATATAAGGCCCTGCAATGGCGGCATTTTCACAGGAAATTTTCTGGGCAGTGAATCCCGATATCATACCGGTTAAGGCATCTCCCATACCCCCTGATGCCATCCCAGGATTACCCTTTGTACAGATGAAAATTCTGTTGTCAGGCATAGCTGTGATGGTTCCGGCCCCTTTTAAGACAAGGATGATTCCAAATTTTTCAGCAAAATTTTTTGCAGATTCAAGTCTGCTGCCCTGTATTTTCACACTTGAACTGTGTGTAAGCCTTGCCATCTCCCCCGGATGGGGTGTCAGTATGACAGGTGCTTTTTTCTTTTTTAAAATGTCAGGACTGTCTGCAATTAAATTTAAAGCATCGGCATCAAGAATCATTGGAATATCAATGGTTTTTATAAGCTCTTTCACAAGGTGTCCAGTTTCTTTCTCCATTCCGATACCAGGGCCGATGGCCATGGCGGTTTTTCCCCTTGAAAGGGAAATAATCTGATCAAGGGCTTTTTCAGATAAAAATCCTTTTTTCTTTTCAAAAAGGGGAAATGTCATTGTTTCTGTAACCTGTGGTTCCATTACAGGATTGAGACTTTCAGGCACTCCAAGTGTTACAAGGCCTGTACCGCATGCCATGGCTGCATTGGCTGCAAGGGCTGCCGCCCCAGTTTTTCCGGTGGAACCTGCAATAATAAGAAGATGCCCGAAATTTCCCTTGTGGGCCTGGGAACTCCTTGGAGTAAAAAATGAACGAACAAGCTTTCTTTCTATAAGGTTGATTTTGGGAGTATTTTTTTCAGCAATAAAACGGGGAATACCAATATCTATTATTTTAAGACGGCCTGTAAATTCATTTCCGGGATGGAGAATATGCCCGGGTTTTGCAAAGGCAAAGCTTGCCGTGGCAAAAGCTTTTATACTTACGCCGCAGGATTTTCCCGTATCAGCGTTAAGACCCGATGGTATATCAATACTGACAACGGGTTTGCGGCTTTTATTTACAAGATCAATAATCTCCCTGAAAAATCCCCTGACATCTGAGTTAAGTCCGGTACCGAAAATTCCATCCACAAAAAAATCACTATGGATTATTCTGTTTTTGTATTTAATAAAAGAATCTCTGTCCGGAATCTGGATAATTTTGTTTTCACCGTTTTTTTCACCCTCCATGGCAAATAGCTTTTCCACAAGGGCCATATTCGCCCTTGCATCACCTTTAAGCCGATCCCTTGAAGATAAAAGAAAAACATCTGTTTTAATACCTTTCTCCATGAGGTATCGTGCAACAACAAAACCGTCCCCGCCGTTGTTTCCCCTTCCGCAGAGGACACAAACTTTTTTATCAGAAATATCAGGAAAAAGGTCCATGATCATTTTAAAAGTGCCGCGCCCGGCATTTTCCATGAGAACTCTGCCGGGGATACCAAAGGATTCAATGGTCTCCCTGTCCATTTTCTGCATTTCCTGCGCTTTTACAATATACATGAAATTTCTCCTTCCTTTTTACCTTTTACTCCGGCATAAAGTTCTGCACCACAATCGCTGATAAAATGATTTGAATTTATCTGAGTTCTTATCACAGCCCGCAAAATATGATCACAATGCTTTTACAAGGGACAGCATATCCCGTACTGCCTGTTCCATTCCCGTTAAAACAGAGCGGGCAACTATGCTGTGCCCTATGCTGAATTCATCTATTTCATCAAGTCCCTTAAATGCTTTGATGGTGTTGTAGCAGATTCCATGGCCTGCATTGACATTAAGTTTTAATTTATGGGCAATTTTTGCTGCATCAACAATTTTTGAAAATTCTCTTTCTTTTTCACGTTCAGTAACTGCATCACAGAAAGAGCCAGTATGTATTTCAATCATGTCAGCATCTATTTTATGGGCGATTTTAATCTGGTCAAGATCAGGATCAATAAAAATACTGACTTTTATGCCGGCATTCTGAAGTGCGTTAACTATTTCCCTTACACCTGCTTCATGTGTAACAAGATCAAGTCCTCCCTCGGTGGAGACCTCCTCCCTTGTTTCAGGTACAAGGGTTACGGTATCCGGTTTAATATCAAGGGCAATACCGAGCATCTCACTTGTGGAAGCCATTTCAAGAATAAGCTTTGATTTTATAATGCTTTTAATTATCCTTACGTCTCTTTCCTGGATGTGACGTCTGTCTCCCCTTAAATGGACAACAATCCCGTCGGCACCTGCTGTTTCTGCAGCAATGGCAGCAGCAGCAGGTTCAGGATAATTAACTTTTCTTGCCTCCCTTAAAGTGGCAACGTGATCTACATTTACAGCAAGTCCTGCCATATTACCTTCCCCCTGTATTAAAATGCATCAAGATTTGGATTTTTTTCAATGAACCTGAGAATTTCTATACTCTTTGCTTCCATTTTTGCGGCATCATTCTCTCCTTTTTCATGGTCAAAGCCTATGAGATGAAGAATGCCGTGGACAAGGAGCTGTGACATTCTTTCATCAAAACTGATACCGGCCTCTTCAGCCTCCTGCATCGCTTTTTCCGATGAAATAACAATATCTCCGAGAAGAAGGGGAGTTATGGAATTAAACTCGCCTTCAAGCATTGGAAAGGATAAAACATTTGTAGGCTTTTCAATGCCCCTGAATTTTTTATTCAATTCCATGATTTCATCATTGCCGGTGATCACAACGGAAATTTCATGGTCATCATATCCCAAGGCGCTTAAGATTTGCCGGATTTTTTTGTTTATCCTGTTTTTTGATATTTTTATCTCTGTCGGACGAATCTGAATCAAAATTTTCTGGTTTTTCATTTTTTTCTTTTTTCTTTTCCATCTGTTTATCTGAATATTCAATACGGTGGTGATAGATCCCCGTAAGAATTTTATTAAAACTTTTTGCAATATGGTGAAGATCCTTTAAAGTCAGCTCACATTCCTCCAATTGCCCGTCTGCAAATATGGCATTTATAAGTTCCTGAACCCTGCCCTGAATTCTCGCGGAAGTGGGGCGTTCAAGTGTTCTTAAGGCTGCTTCAACCACATCGGCAAGCATTACAATACCTGCAACCCTGGTCTGGGGTTTTGGTCCGGGATACCTGAAATCATCCTCATTAACTGCATCCTTACCGTTTATTTTTATACTTTTATTGTAAAAATATCGGATCAGGCTTGTCCCGTGGTGCTGCTGGATTGTATCGACAATATCCATACCGAGTTTTTTCTTTTTTGCAATTTCAACGCCTTTTTTTATGTGCTGGATCAATATCAGTGCAGACATGGACGGAGACAGCTTGTCATGCCTGTTTTTTCCGTCTGTCTGATTTTCTATGAAATAAAGAGGCCTGTCAAGTTTTCCTATATCATGATAAAGGGCACACACCTTGGTTTTAAGACAGGATGTCTCAATTGCCTCGGCAGCAGCTTCGGCAAGGCTTGCAACTATGACGCTGTGGTTGTATGTGCCTGGAGCTTCAATCATAAGCCTTTTCATTATGGGTTGATCTAAATTCGAAAGTTCAAGAAATTTTGATTCAGATGTGTAATCAAAAAGAATTTCAACAAGAGGAGCAAGTCCTGCAGTGATAACTCCGGAGATAATACCTCCTGTAAAGGCAAGAAGAGAATCTTTGGAAATAAGACCAATGCTTGACTGGGCAGAATAGATATTCAATGAAAAAGCAAGGCAGGCATTAAAAAAAGAAAGTTTCAGCCCGGTTGTTATAAATCCCTTTCTCATTTTACATCCCTTTACCCAGTAGGCTGCAGCTGTACTGCTTAAAAAAAAGAAGACAAAAATTTCAATGCAGCCACCAAAGATTAAAGAGGAAAAAAGGGAAAGAACAAGGGCAAAATACAACGCTATGTCAAAATTAACAAAAAGGCATACGGTCATTGAGCCTGCAGCCATGGGAAGCCCCATGAAAATTGATGCTGAAGACAGGTTAAACGGCAGGTCAAGGTTAATTGATCCTGCAATGGGAGCGGCAAATTTTGCCATGAAAAGAAATAGAATCAACATGGATGATAAAAATATGATATTTTTATTGTGATGTTTTTTCAGACTCACATGATTTTTAAGTAAAAGAAAATAAACAACAAGCAGCACGAACATTATGATTAATGCCGTTCCTGTTCTTGCCAGGAAAATATCTTTCTCACCAGTGATCTGATTTTCCATGGCTTTAAGCTTCATTATTGTGACATCGTTTACAATGTCTCCTTCCCTTAAAATCATTTCTCCCTGTTTGATTTTATAGAGAACAGGCTTTATTTTTGACTGGGCCTGCCGGATTCTTTTGTCAGTTTCACTTTTATTTATGGTTATATTGGGTCTTAAAAGCCTCTGGGAGATATCAACAATAAGATTTGCAAGATTATAATCCATACCTTTCAGCAGGGGATCTCCAATAATTCTCACCATTGTTTTTGCCTGATCAGGTCCGTAAAAAGTTTTCAGGTTGTTGACAATTTTTTCCTGTTTTCCGCCTATGGTTCTCAGGTCAATTCCCTTACCCTCTTCTTTAAGGAGAAGCTCTTTGTTTGCCACAACACCGTTTTTCAGGATATTGGAAACAATGGCCAGAATTTTTTCAATTATCCTGTCTGAAAATTTATTTTTAAAAAGAATTATAAAGGCGCCCCTGCTTATGGGAATACCCATTGCTTTCTCAAAATCTTTTTTTGTGGTCATGACAGTGGAAAGTGAGGGATCTGATCCCCCATTGTCTGCCAAAAAAAATTTTCCAGGTATTAAAAACGCCATTTTTACTCTTTTATTGATGGCCTTTGACAGACCTGAATCAAAATCATAAACAGTGGGAACTGCTTCTGCAGCCTTTACTTTGTTCTGATTTGTTGCATCCTTGTCTTCAATGAGAAAATCACGGGAAGCCTTGATATCTCTGTCTGCAACGTCACCTTTTTTATATGAGTAATTGACTTTTCCCTTATCCGGATAGAGGACAAATGTAAAGATAAGGGAAAAAAGGATCAGAAGCACCAAAAGGACAGAGGGGCTTGTCCCGATAAATCTGTTTATGGACTTAAGTTTGTCTTTAATTTTCATATTCCTATCCTTAAGGTAAATAAAATTTATTCTGCATCCTTATCATCTTAAGAATTTAATTTTATGATTTATTGTTTTGTTGAATTGTTTTCATAGGCTTTTATTATCTCAGATACAAGTTTATGTCTTACAACATCCTCGCTGCTGAAAAAACAAAATTTTATTCCTTTTATATTCTGCAGGATATTTTTTGCCTGTACAAGCCCTGACAGTTTGCCGTGTGGAAGATCCGTCTGGGTGATATCTCCGGTGATAACCGCCCTGGAACCAAAACCTATGCGCGTAAGAAACATTTTCATCTGTTCCTTGGATGTATTCTGAGCTTCGTCAAGAATAATAAAGGAGTTGTTTAAAGTCCTGCCCCGCATAAATGCAAGGGGAGCAATCTCAATGGTTCCCTGGGCTATCAATTCCCTTGCCTTTTCAAAGGTTAACATGTCATAGAGTGCATCATAAAGCGGCCTGAGATAAGGGTTTATTTTTTCAGCAAGATCTCCGGGCAGAAAGCCTAAAGCTTCTCCAGCCTCAACTGCAGGTCTTGTTAATACAATTCTTTTAACCTTTCCCTTTGAAAAGGCAGCCACAGCCATTGCAACGGCAAGGTATGTTTTACCTGTACCCGCAGGCCCTATGCTGAAAACAATATCATTGTTTCGTACAGCATCCACATAGGTTTTCTGGGCAGGATTTCTCGGGGTAATGGGTTTGTTTTTTGCCGTTACAAAAACTTTATCAAGAAAAATATCCTTAATCCGGCATGAAATATCTGCGCGCAATGCCTTTGCAGCTGCATCAATATCATGGGAATTTAAAGAAAAATTTTCTTTAATTAAATCGTAAAGCTGTGTTAATATTTCTTCTGCAAGAATGATCTTGTCATCATCACCCTCAATATGAAGTGTGCTTCCACGTGCATTGATATTAACCCCTGCAGCTTCTGAAATTCTTGCAAGATTATAGTTGTGCTGTCCAAATAATTCCCTTGCAGCATCTAAATTTTTCAGCATTATGGTCTTCATAAGTTCTTAGATCGCACTCTATTTAAAAAAGGTCAATAAAAAATCTTGACTGAAAACCACACCACCTGATACTTAAGACTGTTGAGAAGCTGATATAACTGCCATGAGGCAGATCCGAAGACTTTCAGACAGCCTCTCACAAATATTGGGCCGTAGGCGCGAAGCCAACTCTTACTCCGAAAGGAATTTTTCGGGGGTTTCATATAAAAAAACCTCCATGGGACGGAGCTGGATTTGCCCGGACCTGTCTAACAGCAAAAAATGAATAAGGTGGAAATATGAACATATTTGATATTGTCATAATAGTTGTGATATCGTTCTGCCTGATAAGGGGTCTTTTCAGGGGAATTGTCAGGGAGGTTTCTTCCATAGTCGGGGTTGTTGCCGGATTTTACGGAGCGTATTTCTATTTTCCCTTAGTTTCACCCTATTTTGCAAAATGGATATCCACTGCCGGATACAGGAACCTTTTAAGTTTTTTTGTTCTTTTCTGTGCAATTCTTGTTTTGATTTCCCTTGTGGCGCATCTGATAAGATATTTTTTGAATATTGCCTTTCTCGGATGGGTTGACAGGCTTTGCGGTATGATCTTTGGAGGAGCAAAAGGGATTTTGATCGTTTCGGTTCTATTTACTATCCTGACAACTTTTTTACCAAAAAATTCAACTATTCTGATAAATTCACGCTTTTCATCCCCTGTGGCAAAGGTATCTGAAGCCGTGACCCTGTTCATTAACAATAATATGAGAAAAGAACTGCAGACAAAACTTAAAGGGATCAGGAAACAGTGGAAAAAACAAAAGACTGCACAACAGAGAAAAGCATAGAAACCCTTCTTGAAATCATACGAACTTTAAGGGGAGAAAACGGGTGCCCCTGGGATAAAAAGCAGACTCCTGAGACCATGTGGAAGTGCCTTGCTGAAGAGGTATATGAACTCCTTGATGCAATTGAAGCACAAGAAAGTTCAGATGTGTGTGATGAAATGGGAGATGTCCTTTTTCAGCTGGTTTTTATTGGAGAATTATACAGGGAAAAGGGGGCTTTTGATATTTCAGAGGTTATTTCAAGAAGTGCTGAAAAAATGATCCGCCGTCATCCCCATGTTTATAAAAATGTTAATATAAACACCGAGGAGGATCTTCTTAAATGCTGGGAAGGCATAAAAAAACAGGAAAAAGAAGATGCAGGAAAAAAACAGTTAATTTCCGTGCTTGATTCCATTCCATCCAATATGTCCTCTTTTTTAAGATCATACAAAATTTCGGAAAAAGCTGCAAGATCAGGCTTTGACTGGGATGATACAGGTGGTGTGTTAAAAAAAGCCGAAGAAGAATGGAAAGAATTTACAGATGCCCTTGCAGGTGGAAATAAGGATGAAATAGCAACGGAATTCGGTGATATCCTTTTTACCCTTTCAAATGTTGCAAGATTTGCAGGGATTCACCCTGAAACGGCCCTTGCAAAATCCACTGATAAATTTGAAAAACGTTTCAGATTCATGGAAAAGGAACTTTCCGAAAAAAACGTTACATTGAAGGATCTTACAAGACAGGAAATCGACAAATTGTGGGATAAAAGCAAAAAAGAAGTACAAAAAAAATATGGAAATAAAGGATAAACTATGATTGTCATTGTTGACTATGGTGCGGGAAACCTGACAAGCGTTTTAAGGGCTGTTTCCTTTCTTGGATTTAAAGCTGTGATAAGTGACAGGCCTGAAGAGATACTTGAAGCGGACAGGATAATTTTTCCAGGAGTCGGGGCTGCAGGTTCTGCCATGGACGGTATGAAAATCCGCGGTATTGATACTATTATGAAAAAAGCATTTCACAGTGGCACGCCAATGCTTGGAATCTGTGTGGGGTGCCAGATTATCATGGAGAAAAGTGAAGAAAATGATACTTCCTGTCTTGGTTTTATACCTGGTGAGGTAAAGGCTTTTTCTAAAAAAATGAAATCAGATGAAAATCTGGATACAGATGAAAACTTTTTCCTGAAAGTTCCTCACATGGGTTGGAACAGCCTTGAAACAGTGCAGGATCATCCCCTTTTTAAAGGGATAAAAAAGGAAGACGAATTTTATTTTGTTCATTCCTATTATCCGGTTCCACTTAAAGAGGAACATGTTCTCGGAACTACGGAATACGGTATAAACTTTACCTCTGTTATCGGAAAAGATAATTTATTTGCAAGTCAGTTTCACCTTGAAAAAAGCGGCAAGCCCGGTCTTTTAATATTAAAAAATTTTTGTGTGTGGGAGCCATGCTGAGTAAAAGAATAATTCCATGTCTTGATGTAAAAAACGGCAGGACAACAAAGGGTATTAAATTTAAAGATAATGTTGAAATAGGCGATCCCGTTGAGATGGCGCGTTTTTATTATGAAGAGGGAGCAGATGAGCTTGTTTTTTATGATATTACAGCGTCCCATGAAAAAAGGGATATCATGATCGATGTGGTCAAAAGGGTGGCTGAGACCATATTTATACCGTTTTCAGTTGGAGGCGGGATAAGAACCCTTGATGACATGCACGCCGTTCTCCTTGCCGGTGCTGAAAAGGTCAGTGTTAATTCCGCTGCCGTAAAAAATCCTGAAATCATTTCCCAGGGTGCAAAGGCCTTTGGAAGCCAGTGCGTTGTTCTTGGCATGGATGTTAAACATGTGGGGGAAAAACAGGGCATAGATTCGGGCTATGAAATCGTTATTAACGGCGGCAGAAAATTTATGGGATTGGATGCACTTTCATGGGCAAAAAAGGCAGAAGATCTTGGAGCAGGGGAAATCTGTCTTAATTCCATTGATGCCGACGGTACAAAGGATGGCTATGAAATGAATCTTACCCGTATGATTTCAGATAATATTGATATTCCTGTGATCGCCTCGGGCGGAGCAGGCACTCCAAAACACCTTGCAGATGTATTAAAACAGGGACGGGCAAGTGCTGCTCTTATAGCATCCATGGTGCATTACGGCACTTACACAATTGCACAAATAAAAAAATACCTTGATGGGCAGGGTGTGAAAATCAGAAAGACCTTTTAACAATATTTGAATGAAAAAAGCAGGAGCATCTGTCATCATCATTTTAAAAATCTGGATGGTGAACAGGGGCTCTATATATAATCCCCGCGCTGGAATTTGAAATACTCGGTACTTGCTGTAACAGCGCATTGTTCAGCAATATTTTTAAGTTTTGTGTCGGCATATGCTGCCGATGCTGTTTCTTTAAGCAGATCTTTTGCGTTGTTCTTGATTTTCCTTAAAAAAGGTTCAATTTTTTTCAGGGATATTTTATCATTTTTTAATTGTGATGAATAATTGTCTAACATTTTCAGCAGGTCGTCTGTTTTGCTTTCAAGATTTAAGTTCCGGTTTTTCATTGGCCAGGCCTTGGAAGATACAGAAGATATTTCCTTTAAAGATGAGCCGGATGCAGCATCTTTTTTTTCAGGGACTTTAGTGTGAACAAGTGCTTTTTCAAGACTCTGCCTGAACAGGTCGTTGTCCGCACTGTTTTTCTCGTGTAAATTTTGCTTTATAAAAAGATTTGTTGAGTCATCGATCTGGTTTATCATCTTCTCTCCTTGCTCACGGTTTACTGCACAAACTTTTATTTTCATGGCAGTTTGTTGAAACCGGTTTTCCAGGGTTATTTCATGCTGTTATTATGAAAAAGATAATATGCAATAAACAGACCAAATATTTTTAAGAAGAATAGTAGTGGAATAAATAATATTAATTCAGGATGTTACGTATAATTATTATCAATAGGAAGGATTTATCGTATTTACTGCAGGGGGGTAAGAATTGCTTACAATAGAAAAAATGACCGCATTTTATTAAAAAAACCTTGTTTTATCCAAGTTCGTTCAAAAAATACCCAGCCATTTTTTCAGCAACTTTTTCAGCATTTACAGTATACTGTCCCTGGCTTACTTCAGTTTTAAGCTCTGCTATTTTAGCGGATCGGTCTTTGGGTTCTGTCTGCATTGCCGTAAAAACTTTCTGCAACTCCCTGGTGTTAGAAGAAAGACTTACACTGTCACCGGTATTCTGACCTGCTGTTTTTTCTTTATCAGGTAATGAATTCTGATTTTTATGTACAGGTATTGCATACGCCTGATTTATAATATTCGCATTGGGGTTTGTGATTTTCATTTTATTTTCCCTTTCCTGCTGTATATTTGCAGATTATAACGACTATATTCAGGATAACAAACTCAGAATATCTTATGCATCACTTTTATTTAAGGACAGAATTTCAGGTAAAAAAACAGGTAAAAGATCACTATGATTCCATATTACTATCAGCCACCTGGCGTGCCAATTCCGTCAATCGTCTGATTACAAAATTTGAATCTTCAACAGAAAGATGTTTTGTAATTTTTTTATTGTTTTCATCGATTGCCGTAAAGGAAAATTTTTCTTCTTTTCTCATGGTGAAATCAATTTTCTGGCCAATTTCATTTTGAACCTGTGTTGCAATTTTCTGTTCAAGTTTCTCTTTTGGTCCCACGCTTGTAATTCTATCAACAATGTTGGCGGCAACTTTTTCAATAATAGACGCTCGTTTTCCTTCAGCAGAAATATTGACATCGTCGGCAGAAGTACGGTTTCTGCCGACGGCTTTATTCCTGGCAAGAATTTTACCCTGGGTTAATTGTTTACTGTAAACCTTGAGTACATTCTGAATCTGATATGACGGAATTTCCATACCTGTTCTCCTTAACCTGTGCTATCGGCGGTAAAGAAGAAAAACTGAAATATTTTTTCATTAATCATCAAAATTTTTTCCAGAGTCATTGGAATTACTGGGAGAAGATGCAAACTCTTTTCCTTTTTTAATTATTTCATCTTTTGTCCATTCATCAAAATTTTCAATGACCTGGGCTTTTGGACCAGGATCAAAGGTCCCGGATGCAAGTATTTCTTCTATAACAATTGGGGCTGTATTTTTCGCGTTAAAAATATTTACAAGCAGATTAAATACAAAATCTTCAACTCCTTTTACCATTCTTTCCCTTATTTGCCTTGGCTGTGTGAAAAGCCGGTTTTCAAAAGGCAGGTTGAGTTTTTTAAAATTTCCGCCTTTTAGTTCATGGGCATCGGCATAGGCGAGCATTTCCTGCCAGACATCTTCAGTTACACCTTTTCCTTTATTTTTTATAAAATTTCCATTGTTGTCAAGGATGGCATTCCCGTAATCATTGACTTCAACTCCCCATGAAATCATCTGAAGCGCCGTTGCAACATTTGCCTTGGTTGTTCTGGTATTTGCTGCAATTTTTTTAAGTCTTTCAGAGTTGTTTCCTGAAGTCCCGTGCTGGGCACCTGAAATTTTATATTTTGCAAGAGCTTCATGGATTTCACTGGTAAGTTCAACATTTATGCCTGCATCACTTTGTTCAATGCCATGTGTGGTTCCATTGTTTAATGCGATCCAGTTGGGGAAAATTTTATTGGCATTAAGTCCCTGGATTAGAAAGAGAGCCTCCTGCGGAGTTGACAGGCCAAGTTTTCCTTTAATTTCACCAACCTCTGTTTCAAGACCTGCCCAGTCAGGAACAAAAGGTTTCAGTTCTAAATTGGCCAGTAAATTTTTATCATCGGGCATGTGGGATGCATCAATGGCTATGGATGTAATACCTGCGTCAAATAAAGACGGGATTTCAGTTTTAGCCCTGGGGATATCATCCATTTTTTTTATGCCGAAATGGTCAGCATGAATTGCAACTGGGATTGTAATGCCAAGTTGATTACATAAAGTATCAACAAAGGTGGCTATATTCCACAAATTAACGGCGCAATACGCATTTGTGCCGCCTTCCGACCTTGCTATTTCAATAATAATTGCAGCCCGGGCTTTCTCGGCAGCCAAAAGGGCACCTTGAATAACAAAACGGCTTCTTCCGTTTGCCGCAATTGTCATGCATTTTCCCTTTTTGATCATTGCCTTGTCAATAAATTTACCACTGACAATCAAAGCTTTTGAATTTGGAAAAAGCTTTTTAATCGTCGGGGGTCTCCCCGTTTCAAGGATTTTTTCATAATCAGCCGAATAATTTTTGTTAACTGCCATGTAAGCCTCCCATATAATTCATGTTTCATTTTTCATGGATCTCAAGGACATCATTATCCTGAATTTACCATGCATGAATAAGCCTGTTTATTTAAGGGGCCCACTCAAAATAACTTTTAAAATTGAAAATGAATTTTTGAGTGGTTCCTTAGTGGTCTTCACCAAATTTTTGCGTTTTTATAAAAATAACCTTCGCAATACCAGCTATATGAACGGGGATTATTTTTTAACATGCCTTGACCGTGAGCGAAATAAAAAACTTATCAATAAAATTATTAATATTCTTTGACATGAAATTCAATAAAAATCAAGGGATACACATAAAATGAATATATCCTCATATACCCTTCACG
>WFQS01000491.1 GCA_015486915.1 Desulfobacteraceae bacterium | reverse complement strand
ATGCAGACATAAATTATTAATATTTGACAAACTTTTTTTCATGACATATTTAAAATATTGTAATTTTGTATTTTTTTCATCAAAAAATCAGAGATTTTGACGAACATGAAAAGAGTATCAGTTACTTTATAAAAAATGAGCTCTTTTTTATAAAAAAAATAGAGAGGAAAAATTATGGAAGAAAATAATACTCTGGATATATTAAAGCAGGCTATTTTGCTGGAACTCAGGGGTAAGGCCTTTTATGAAAATATTGCTGAAAAATCCGATAACAGGTCAGTACAGAAGATTTTCAGAATGCTGGCTGATGAAGAGCAGGAACATATAAAAACATTATCCGACCAGTTTAAAATTTATAAGAAAGAAAAGAAATTTGCAGCCGGGTCTGTTCTAAAAAAAGATACCGGTTCAGTGGTATCAGCTGTATTGACTAAAGAGATCAAAGAAAAGATATCAGCTGCCGGTTTTGAAGCAGCAGCAATTGGCGCAGGCATTGCCATGGAAGAAAGAGCCATATCTTTTTATTCAGAAAATGCTAAAATGACGTCCGACCCAGAGGCAAAAGAGCTTTATAAATGGCTTTCAGACTGGGAACGTGATCATTTGAACATGCTTCTTGATATTGACAAGGATTTAAGAGAAAAAATCTGGTTCGACAATCAGTTCTGGCCATTGTAAATAAAATTTTTTTCGAGGTTTCAGCATATAGGTCTTGATAATTTTTTTCAATTATCATATATGGAACTATTGATGTAGCAATTTTAACCATGGTTTCAGATTTATACCTGACTCCACGAAAACACAACACAGCAAATTTTAAACCTCAGTGCTCTTTTAAATAAAATATCAGCAATCCTGCCGCCTATCCGTTTATATTTCGCTAATTATAACTCAGACGTGTTAATTTGTGCGAATATGGCCATGGCGGTTTTATATGAAACTCCTGTAAAATCCCTTTCGGAGTAAGAGTTCCTATATTTGTCAGAATCTATGATTCTTAGAGGCAGTATGAGAGTCACCAGATCTGCCTCATGGCAGTTATATTAAACTCCTTTCATAATTCAATATTTGAAGATTTTGTTTCGTTTCTTAGACTCCATTTTTGTCAAAATTTTCTATTTCGTGGCAGGACGCTGGTTCCATGTTTTAGGCCATGCAGATTTATTATGTAAAAAACGTAATATTAAGATGCTGCTGGTTTTCTCGCCTTTGACCCCATTTTATGTCAGAATTTTGATTTTACTGGTAGACCCGGGCCTGAATCCAGATCGGCTTCAGGGCTGTTTTATAAGGAAGAGCTCATTTTTGACAAAGCAACTGATGCTCTTTTTATGTTCGTCAAAATCTATGATTTTTTGAGGCGTTGTAATGCTGTTCAGATCTGCCTCATGGCAGTTATATGAGATTTTAACTTGAATTTCAGGAGTTTGTAAATGACAGAATCAGATCAATTTAACAAAATTATTGAAAAGGGAATATCCCTTGTTGACTTTAACACACCCTGGTGCGGGCCATGCAGACACCAGTCTCCTATAATTAAAGAAATCAGGGAAAAGTACAGGGGCAGAGTAAATGTCCTTGATATAAATATTGATGAACAAAGGTCTCTTGCCTTTAAATTCAATATCAGTAGTATCCCCACCCTTATTATATTTAAGGATGGCAGGGAAATAGAAAAATTTGTCGGACTTAAATCTGAAGAAACGCTTTGTGCGAGCCTTGACAAGGTTCTCCTTGACAAGGTCCTATAGGTATTTCGAGTTAAGATTGCGGTTCTGTTAAGATAATCTTATCGTTTTTATATAACGGCCTCATGGCCGTTATATAAAAACTCCTGCTAAGTTCCTTTAAGAATAAGAGTTGGCTCCGCGTCTTCGACCCTATATTTGTCAGAATCTTTGATTCTTAGAGGCAGTCTGAGAGTCACCAGATCTGCCTCATGGCAGTTATAAAAAATTATAGTTTTTTTATAAGCTGATTGGCTGCTGTAAGCAGCGGGTCCCATACAGGTCCAAAGGGCGGAGCGTAGGCAAGGTCAGTCTGCGAAAAATCTTCAACGGTCATTCCCGTATGAAGGGCAACGGATGCAGCATTGATTCGATGTGCAACGCCTTCTTTTCCAACCATCTGGACTCCGATAAGACGTCCTGTTTTTTTATCCCCTGTCATGGATACATGAATTATCGCCGATCCCGGCTGTCCATGTGCCTTTGACCTTGTTTTTATGGAAATTTCCACAGGATCAAATCCGGCATTCACTGCTTCTTTAATGGAAAGCCCGGTTCTTGCGACTTCAAGGGAAAACACTTTAAATACTGCTGTGCCTGCAACCCCTTTAAGTTTTGTATCAAGTCCGCATACATTATCGGCAACGGCCCAGCCGGCTCTATTGGCCCTTAATGCAAGGGGAATCCAGCATTTTTTATTTGTTACAACGTGAATTGCGTCTGCACAGTCCCCTGCTGCATAGATATTTTTGTCAGAAGTTAAAAGTGTGTTGTCAACTGAAATGGCTTCTGATATTCCTGTTTCAAGACCTGCATCCACTGCAATACCACTTTCGGGCTTAACTCCAGATGCTACAAGTACAAGATCTGCATCAAGGGAAAAATCGTCGCATACAACGGATACACCCTGTGCTTTTGATTCAATTTTCTTTATTTCGTGCCCCGGATATATATTTATATTATTAATTTTCAGTTCTTCTTTTATTACATCTGCAAGATCAGGTGTCATCCATGGGAGAAACACAGACCGGGGTTTGACCATGTCAACCATTACAGATCTTTTCGTAAGTGCCTCGCACATTTCAAGGCCGATATATCCCATACCCACGATAACGGCTTTTTTTATATTTTTTCCCCTGATAAACGATTTTATTTTTTTGCCCTGTTCCAGGCTCTTTAAAGTCATGACCTCAGGAAGGTCAAACCCGGGAAGATCCGGTAACATGGGAGATGCACCCGTTGCAATGAGAAGCTTGTCATAGGGGAAAGAAAAATTTTTATTCAGGGAATCAAAGCCTGTAACAATTTTTTTTTCCGGATCTATTTTACAGGCTTTATGGCCTGTTAAAAGATTTATTCTGTTTTTTTCAATAAAAACTTCTGCTTTTCTTACAACAAGTTTTTCCATATCCCTGTCCGGATCTGCTATATTATAAGGCATTCCGCAGGCGCTGTAGGATACATCCTGTGTTTTTTCAAGAACGGTTACATCCATATCAGGTTTTTTTCTCTTTGCCCTGCTTGCAGCACTCATTCCCGCTGCATCACCGCCGATAATCAGAAATTTCATACGTTCTCCTTAAAATCGATCCATGTAATTTGCTTTTCAATCCTCAGTTTTACATTAATACTTCCGCCTGTTCTGAAAGCAGGGATTTAAACCTGTCAAGGGTCACTGGATATGCCTGCATGGGAATTCCCATCCAGTCGCAGTATTCTAAGAATTCTTCAGGATTTTCTTCCATGTATTTATCAAGATAGCCTATGGAATCAAGCACAATGGCACCTCCGGTATGTCTTGGAAAATTTTCATTGGCAAGGCCCTTGTCCCATCCCTTAAAGACCTGTTTGCGAAATTTTACCCACCCAGGAGTCATCCACCATACTTTTTCTCCCCCTGCAACCTCATCGGCTATTTTTTCCCGTTCCTCTTCACTTGCTATCATATCCATGCAGTGTGTGGCATTTATTCTTGCAATTTTACCATCCTGGTTATCAATTATTGTTTTCATTGTTTTTAATGGTTCATCTGCGTTTACATAGCAGAATTTTCCACCGTAAATTACAAGGATTTTTTCTGACACTTTTCTTGCTTTTTTAATCTGGCGGATAAGCTGGGTTTCAAGCTCCTGGATATCCTGATGAAGCCCCGGAACGGTGAACAGGATTTTTTTTGCATTGAGAAATCCTTCTTCTTTTAAACGGGTCAGTTCCATGGTCAATGTACCGCAGGAAACAATGGCAATATCTTCAAAAGAAACGGTGTTCATACTGAACCTCCTGAAATTTAATGTGTAAAATACAAAACATCAATGATTTATTTGATCCGATAAAATTTCTTTTTCTCCTTTTAAGCTTTCATACACTGCACTGGCAAGCTTTTTTGTGTTTCCGGTCTTACTTGAATAAACAACTAATGTTTTCATTGTGTTCTCCTTGATTATTCTTTTTATCATTAAAACGGAATATCATTTTCCGGAGGTTGCGGAACTTTCTGTGTGTCTCCCTGATTCATGGGGTCGCCACCCTTAAAATCCGGTCCTCCCTGTCCCTGGGAGCCGTTGTTCTGAAAATTCTGTCCTGCCGGTTCCCCCTGGTAACCGCCTCCCTGCTGATATCCCCCGCCATCCTGTCTGTTGCCGAGAAACTGGACAGTATTGGCAATAATATCCGTTGCATAATGGGTCTGCCCGTCTTTTTCATAGGAACTTGTCTGAAGTTTTCCTTCAATATAGACCTGCCTGCCCTTTGAAAGATATTTTTCACAGTTTTCAGCCTGTTTTCCAAAGACCACTATCCTGTGCCATTCAGTACGTTCCTGCCTCTGGCCTGTATTTTTATCAAGCCATGTATCACTTGTGGCAACGGAAAAATTCACCACTGCTGTTCCCTGCTGGGAATACCTTATTTCAGGATCTCTTCCCAGATTGCCAATAATCATAACCTTGTTAAGACCAGCCATTTATAATCTCCTTTTCTATTTATTATTAATTCTGCATTACATGATAATCATGTTTAATTATTTTTAAACCCCCAGTTTAAAAGTCTTATCTTAATAAGGTGAACGTGTCAATATAAGTGACACTTGTTATTTTTATAACGGCCGTGAGGCCGATCTGGATTGGCCCGGATTTGCCTAAAAGAATCAAAGATTCTGACAAAAGATGAAAGTCACACGTTTTTTTACAAAGACTTTCTTATAAAATTCGTAAATTTTTTGTAAGATTTTTTGACACTTTGAAGCCCTATGATAGCCATATGACAGGCCTTGTGGCAGTTATGAGCTTTAAAGCTAACTGTTTTATCGGTACAATCCTGCCTGAAAGTATTATGTGCAACACCTGATTTGTATAGAACCTTAGGATCGAAAATTTTATAAGTTGAACGAGATTGCTTGTCTTCCGGCCCATCTACTTCGTTGCATCAAAGGCCGAATACGTTGAGTATGCAACCTTTAATGCGCCTTGTACATGGGCCGGAATTCTGCGCTATTTCTGTTCAACTTATT
>WFQS01000490.1 GCA_015486915.1 Desulfobacteraceae bacterium | reverse complement strand
CTGCAAGCCATGTCTTTAAGTCTGCCACTTGGCTTAACCCAGTTCCACACTAAACACCCTCAGAAAATCAGAAATGAGCTTGGCATAAGGGCGGTTCATCGAAGAATAAATAAAGTTGATGAGAGTTTTGAACTTCGAGAGAAGCATATTCCTTACTATACCAATTTAACCCCCCAAAATGCACAGATAGGCAAAGAAAACTGCTATTTCTGTGATGTTTATTAAAGAATAACAAATGGTTGCGGCGGCCCGATCCCCCTTTTGTAATTCGACCCCCCTTTTGTCCAAACGTGGTCGGCCCCCTATTTTAATGGAGGAATCAATGAAATATCGAGTTTTGATCGAACAAGACGAAGACGGAATGTTCATTGCAGAAGTCTCTTCTCTGCCTGGATGCATTTCTCAAGGGAAGACCCGTAGAGAGGTGATGAAGAATATCAGGGAGGCCATAGAGGTTTATATCGAAAGCCTGGAAGCACATGGTGAGCCTGTTTCCCTATCTATTGATGAAGAAATTATTGAGGTGGCAGTGTGAGCATTCTGCCACAAATATCAGGGCGTGATGTGGTGGCAGCTCTGTCTAAGATAGGATATGAAAAGGACAGGCAGAAAGGCAGTCACATAGTTTTACGGCAAATCATTTATCCTCATAGACGAATCGTTGTTCCGGATCATCGAGAGGTTGCGAAGGGGACATTGCGGAAGATCATCAAACAAGTTGGATTGACTGTTGAAGAGTTCAAACAATTTTTATGAACATGCTTCAATCTGCTCTTCTTTATGCAAGACCTGTCCTATATCTGCGCCAGTTGGTGCATAGAAATGAAATAGGGGACATCTATGATAAGTAAAGTCAAGTGGGAAACGGAGATTTCCTATTCTCCGAGGCTGTTTAGTACATCCGGCCAAAACATGGGAAGTCGGCAGTTCCAGCCAAAAAAACAGCGCAAATCAAATTTTCAGCAGAAAATTAACGAACAAATATCAGGAAAAGGAGGAATGTCGAACAAAAAAATTGCTTTAAACAAATAAAAAATATCAGAAGGCAATAAGGATACGTTAAATCAGGGATAGACCTGACAAAGGCGGAACAGGATTCGCACTGAGCATTAGCTTGCTACTCAATCTGGATAATGGATAGAATTGATTTGTGGATATTGTACGGTTTTAATTTCTTTGCTATGGCAGGATCTTTGGATGATTTATATTGAATTAACAACGCTGATATTTTGACAATAAATGCAAAAGCCCTTTGCAGCAACAGTGTTATAGCAGCTATCTGTGCCAGGATATCAGCTCTTTGCCTATTAAAAATTATGGGCTTATCCAATATCTTCAAATCATGTTTTATGGTGCTGTTAGCCCTTTCCGATGCGGTTCTGCATTGCTTGACAGCCTTAAATCTTTTTGTTCCGCGCGGTATTTCAATCAAGAGTCTTGGATGCTTTTTTATATAGGTGTGTTTTGTGTAACCAGTCTTTTTTTCAACGTGTGGACAGGAACCGATGTCATAGTCTTTTTGGATATTATTAATACCTGCAACCTTTAATTTAAGGCACTGCTTGAAACAGCAGAAGGTATGACGTTGATGCTTTTTATCAAATCCATTTGGCCTTGCAGGTATGCCGCATGGTGCAAAAGGCCATCCGTTACGGTCATAGCCCCGTTTTTTTAAATCTCTAACAGTGAGTTTTTCTCTTCTGGGATTGTAATCAATGATGGGAATGGACCCCTTTTCCCTTAAAAATGTGTAATTTTCGATTGTATCATACTTGGCATCGGCAATATCAACTTTGGTTTGGCAGTTATGGTGGGATCTGATCTGTTTCGTGTTGGTTATGATTTTTTTCCCTTCTTCGCCATTGCCTGCAATATTGGTTGCAGCTACTGGCAGTTCAAGTTTCAAGTCAAGCTCAACAGAGGTGGAAAGCACAAGGTTATATCCAAATATTTTTTGTTTTTTACTGGCATTCTTGGGGTCGCGCCTGACACCGATTTTAGCATCAGTGTCCTTTGGGATTTTGGGACATCGGAAACTGACCTTTCCACTGCATGGATCAATTGTATTGATATTTGAATGGATGGACTTGATGAACATGCCATGTTTTTCAAGTTCTTGTTTAACACCAAACAACAAGGCAGTATTTATCTGCCTTTGAGAAAGTTTTCCATCATTAAATTCAAGATTCATGGAAAGCACTTCCATCTTTGGAGTCTTTATATCAACATCCTCGGGGACATAAGGGCAATCGCATTTAATTTTAAACATTTTACCGGGATCAACACTGTTCAGGTTGTTCAGCCTGTACATAATCTGTTTTTTTACCCGGGGCACAACATCATTAACTTCAATACATGAACATTTGTCTGAGAACCATGTGCAGCCCCTGTATCTTGCCCTTGTGGGGAAAAGGGTCCCGTCATGTGCGATAATATTAAATGTGATCATCTTAAGCTGCCGGAAAATATCAACGAGAATATGAAAGATTTCATTATACAGATCGGCTCCAAGTCTTGCTTTGAAATTGGAAAATGTGCCCTTGGTCGGGATATGATCTTTAATACCTGCATAATACCGATATGCTTTCCCTCTGGCATTATCCCGGAGTACCTCAAGAAATTTGTCCATATTTTGATGTCGGTCAATATACCGGAACAGTTCGAGAAGAAAAAGGGATGGCGGGTCATAGGCAGGAGGACTTTTAAAACTGTAGCACGAAGCTGTCAAAGACCGGATAAAGGAAAAATCAATCAGCGAACTTATCATTCTTACATAACCGCCCCGAATGTCTCCATTTGGCAGAATCTTGATAAAGCGTTTTTTGAACCTGTAATTTGACAAAAGAACAAGGCATGGGAAGGCGACATTGTTCTTCACTGAAACTTCAGCGTTGATTTTGTTGAGTTTCCTGCTGATACTGCTGATATTGAATTTATCAAGAGATCGCTTCATCTGTCAGAAGTTTTTTAAAATTTTTCTTAAGGGGATAAAGATAAACATCCTTGATTTTACCATGTTTAAGATGTTTATGACCTTTTTTGGATGTGCCTTTTGTCTCTCCAACACACTTCCAGTTGGAGGCCTTATAACATGTGCCTTTAAACCAAGACACACCACAACACCATAAGTTCAGAAATTGAGATTAAATATCGATTTCATCCACTTTATGGTAAGAGGCTAAAAACAAAACGAAAATCTATAACCAGAAAGGAGACTGTTCTTGTAAAAGCACCAAAGGGATTTTGTAAAGAGATCCCTTATTGGATGACCCATCCACAATGTGCAAATCATCATATTTCAAAAATTACTTATATTAACTTAAAAGCTATTTTAAGGACAATTGAACTGCTTGAATATTCAATATATGACCTGATACCCTGATGCTCTCTAATATAATTATTAAAAAGGAGAGCAAGATGGAACAGCTTTATTTTGAGTTTGCAAAGGATAGTAAGGAAACCATAATTGAATTAAGCAGCGAAATTGAAGAAGCATTGATAGATCAAATGGCTATATTATTAATACAAGTTACTAAAGAGGAAATAACTGAAAATGATGAATTCACAGATTAATAACAAGATAAAAGAAAGTCATTTACAACGCAAAGCAATTATTTACATACGTCAGTCAACAACCAGGCAAGTACAAAACAATAAAGAAAGCCAAAGACTTCAGTATGCCCTGAAAGATAAAGCAACATATTGGGGATGGAAGGATATTGAAATTATTGATAGTGACCTGGGATCAAGTGCAGCTCTGGGTGCGGCCAGACGGGATGGTTTTGAACGAATGACGTCATCAGTGGCAGTAGGTCAGACCGGTATTATATTCAGCAGAGAAGCCAGCAGATTATCACGAACAGATAAAGATTGGTGTCGGTTATTGGAAGTTTGTAATTTATTTAATACCTTGATAAGTGATGGAGAACAGATATATGATTGCAATTGTATGGATGATCAGTTAATACTGGGAATTAAGGGAACCATCAGCACGGTAGAATTGAAAATGATACAGGCGAGACTAATCACAGGCATGCAAGAGAAAGCTAAACGTGGAGAATTTAAAAGGCAGATTCCATCAGGATATATTTGGGATGCAAATGATCAAGCTGTAAAAGTGCCTAATAAAAGAATTCAAGATACAATTGAGTTGATTTTTAAAAAATTCAGGGAAATGCGTACTATAAGACAAACGCATCTATGGTTTCATTCTGAAAATATTGAAGTTCCAGTATTAAAGGATATAGCAGGAAAAAAAGAAATTATTTGGAAATTGCCTGCAATAGGCTACGTTAAATCATTATTGAAAAATCCTTTTTATGCCGGGGTCTATGTGTGGGGCAGGCAAACCACTCACCTTGAGTATAAAGATGGGAAAATAGTAAAACAAAAAAAAACAGCTAATAATGCAAGAGAAGCAAAAGTGTTTATCGAAAACCATCATGAGGGATATATAGATTTAGAAACATATGATGATAACCAGGATATCATTAGCAATAACTGCCTTAGTCAAACAAGAGTGGAAAGAACAGGGGCTGCGAGAAATGGCCAAGGGTTACTAAGTGGTATATTAAGATGTGGTAAGTGCGGCAGAAAATTTAATGTCATGTATTATGGAAAAAGTGGAACTGCAGCTAGATATGTATGTAGAGGAGATTATCAGAATGGTGGCAAATATTGTTTGGCATTTGGTGGTAGCACTGTGGATAAAAAATTTAAGGAAGAATTATTAAAGATAATATCCCAAAACGGCATGAAGGCCAGTATAAAAGCTGCAAAAATGCTTTCCATAAAAAAAAGTGATAAAAACAAAGCACGTGAACAGAAGATCAATCAGCTTGAATATGAGGCTAATCGTGCATTTGAGCAGTATAATGAAGTAGATCCACGCAACCGCCTGGTTGCTTCTGTATTAGAGAAAAGGTGGAACAAAAAGCTTGAGGAACTTGATGAAGCAAAAAACAAAATAGTAGAAGCCTCGAAAGAAAGTCATGATATTTCTAATGAAGAAAAAAGAAAAATATTAGCTTTAGGTAAAAAATTTCCACAAGTATGGGATAGTCAACATTGCACTAATTCTTTAAGAAAAAAAATCATCAGAACAGTTATAGAAGAAGTAATTGTCAATTTGAATGAAGCAAATCAAGTACTTAAATTTATTATTCACTGGAAAGGAGGTTGTCATTCAGAGTTTGAGATGCCCAAACCACCTTCTGGTGTTGGCCAAAAGACATCATTGAAAGATTTAGAAATAATTCGAAAGATGGCAAATCGATATGGTGATGATGCAATTGCACGGGTTCTTAACAAGTTAGGACGAGAAACAGCAACAGGAAAGCGATGGAATGAATCCCGTGTAAGAAACATCCGAAGTAGATATTCTATAGCAGGCCATATTCGCACTGTAGAAGACCCAAATATTTTAACATTAGGGCAATCAGCAAAATATCTTAATGTAAGCAGCTCAACAATAAAGCGTTTAGTGACAAGTGGCGTTTTGAAAAAAGATCAAGCAGTATCCTGGGCACCATGGGAAATTAAAAAAACAGATTTAGACTCTGACAAGATTAAAAACATAGTCAAAGTGCTTCATAAGACAGGAAAACTGATGGTCAGAGGTGAAGGTTCAGAAAAACAAATGGAATTATTCAATGATTAGAAGGAGATAGCTATGCCAGGTATTATGAGTGGTACCGCAACCTTTCCTGCTCAACAAATGTCTCTAACATGTATAAAGGATAATTATAAATTTTGAGCCAGTCATCTGATATCCTTCTGATATTCATTGCCATGACCTTTGAAGCTAAACATTTTACTTGAATCCAGGGCAAATCAGGAATCTTGTAT
>WFQS01000489.1 GCA_015486915.1 Desulfobacteraceae bacterium | reverse complement strand
CCTTTCAACTGTGGGCTTTGGTTTTTCAAAACCTGTTGCCACAAACAAAACGCCACAGGGACGCGCTCTTAACAGGCGTGTTGAGTTACACCCTGTAAGATAAGGATCGAAAATTTAAGAAAAGAACCTTATCATAACAAAAACCACCGGACATAACCATCAAAATGCCCTTAACCTTAAGGGATTGTTGATATGTCCGGTGGTTTATGGTTTATACCAGGTAATTATATTTGTGATTATTGAAGAATATCATTTTGGAAAAATTAAAATAAACGGGATCACCTATCGCAATGATATCAGGATATCTCCTTCGGGCAGGATACTGCCTGAATGGTGGAGAAAAAAAGGACACCAGGTGGAAATTGAAGATCTTGAAGATATCTTAGATAACGATATCGAAATATTTGTACTTGGAAAGGGAAAGCCCGGGTTGATGAAGGCCTCAAAGGATCTCGAACAGTATTTCGCTAAAAAAAGTATTTTGCTTGTGGAGGAATCCACATCAAAAGCTGTACTAAGAGTCAATAAATTGTTTATCAGTGGAAAAAAGTTTGCAGCAGGTTTTCATCTGACCTGCTGAGTTTTCAACTAACCACTGCCCCTCCTGCCCCCATGTCATAAAATAAATTACATTCTCAATTTAAATAAATTCCTCTTTTTTTTCTATAAGCCTTTAATTTCCATTTTTATGTATTATTTTGTTCTCTATTACAGGTTTAGCAAAGCATGCTTTGGTCCTAAAATTTACGCATATGGCACCGGTGCAGCGCAAATGATTGCATGCTTTGAGATCCTTAATTTATGTATTAAAAACGTTATTTACAAAAACAAAACATTTTTTTCAGTCAATTCCGAACAAGGAGGCAGTATGTCAAAGATTAAACAAATTTTTATGATAGCTATTCTGGGCCTTGCAGTTGTTTCTATTCCGGGAACGGCATTTTCCACCACCAGCGGCACAAAAATGGTTATGCCGGATTTCAGCGGCATTGCAGCAATGGCAAAACCTGCTGTAGTTAATATCAGAACGGAAAAAACCATTAAAGGCGGTGGCAGGGTATTCAATTTTTTCGGCCAGCCCTTTGGTAACAATAATCCCTTAAATAATTTTTTTCATCCTTTTATGGGGCAGAGTCCTTCTCAGAATTATGTACAGAAAAGCCTTGGTTCAGGATTCATCATCAGCAAAGACGGTTATATTGTAACAAATAATCACGTGGTGGAGGGAGCTGACGATATTAAAGTCAAGCTTGCAAATGAAAAAGAGTACCATGCAAAGGTTATCGGCCGTGACCCTAAAACAGATTTAGCTCTGATAAAAATAAAAGCCCATAATCTTGTACCCTTAAAAATAGGAAGTTCCGATGATTTAAAAGTTGGAAACTGGGTGGTTGCCATCGGAAGCCCCTTTGGCCTTGAACAGACCGTAACGGCAGGAATCGTAAGTGCCAAGGGCAGAATAATCGGTGAAGGCCCCTATGATGATTTTATACAGACCGATGCATCCATTAACCCTGGTAACAGCGGTGGGCCTCTCCTTAATATGGATGGAGAGGTTGTGGGCATAAATACAGCAATTATTAAATCCGGCCAGGGCATTGGTTTTGCTATTCCATCTGATCTTGCAAAGGGTATTGTGGCCCAGCTTAAAAAATCAGGAAAAGTCACCAGAGGATGGATGGGAGTAGCTATCCAGGATGTTACACCCCAACTTGCACAATATTACGGGCTTAAACAAAACAAAGGGGTTCTGATCGCAAAGGCATATAAAAATAATCCTGCTTATAAAGCAGGTCTCAAAACCGGAGATATTATCATAAGCGTCAATGGTAAAGAGGTTAAATCAAGCAGAGAACTTTCAGCAAATATAGCAGGGCATGCAGTTGGAGAAAAGGTCAGGGTAACAATAATCCGAAATGGACACAAAAAAACATTGTATGTCAAACTTGCAGAAAGAAACGATCAAAACGAAGGGGAAGCACTGTCTGAAAACTCTGAAACCGGTTTTGATGAGTTCGGGTTTGGATTCCAGGAACTTAATCCATCCATTGCAAAGGCACTTGGTTATCCCCTTGAAGCAAAGGGGCTTGTGATTGCAGAAATTAAACCCCAGAGCAGGGCTGCAGATACAGGATTAAAGAAAGGGGATCTGCTTAAAGAAGTAAACCGCATACCCGTTAAAACGATGAAGGCTTATCAACATGTCCTTGGAAAAATCAGAAAAGGCGGCATGGTTCAATTGCTGTTCAGAAGGGGTAACACTAGCTTTTTTGCAGTTCGTTTCACTAAGTAATTAAATTTTCAGAACAAACCCATTCTGAAATCAAAAAAGGCCGGCTTTTAACAAGCCGGCCTTTTTATTTTATACTTTGGTGGAGCTAAGGGGGATCGAACCCCTGACCTCATGGCTGCCAGCCATGCGCTCTCCCAGCTGAGCTATAGCCCCATAAATTTGTGCCTTTAATAATAGATTCATGAAGCAGTGTCAATAAAAATTTTATAAAGCTGTAAATATACTGCTTCACAGGGTTCATTGTGTTGTTTGCAAGATTCAAAAAACAGGTCACCTGACATCATCCAGACTATAACGGGACCATGCACATCTATCTTTGTAAGGATATTTTTCAAGCTGTGTTGCAAGGACGGAAAAATCATGTTTTTGTATGAAAAGATAATATACTTTTTCATGGCCGAAAAGCTGTTTAACTCCCACGGCTGCAAATAGAGTTTCAAATCTGTTTACAACCCAGCACTTAACGATTCCGGTGACAATTGTTAAATCACCCTCCTTTTTAACATCAAACAGATTGATCGCTGTAATCTTAAAAGATTTGCCATTAAAATAATCAGGGGCACCCACACGGGTAAGCTCACATTGAAGAAAATTATTGAATTTCATGTTCATCCCCTGATAATCATTCTCGTTTGCGAAGCCATGGCCTATACAAATGAAAACACAGAGGGAAAAAACGATAATACAGAAAAATAATTTATCAGGCATAATCCTCATGCCTTCCTACCCAATAATTTTATAATCGATTTTGACAATTCTTCTAAAACAGGTGATTTTACAATAATTTTGTTTGCCCCTGCAAAGAGATCCCCGGTGTTGTTACCCAATTTTACTTTTCTGTTGTATCCTGTTCCAAGTATTACAGGCAGGTTTGGATTGTCTTTGACTAAGTGTTTAATAAGATCTGTACCGCTCATACCGGGAATTTTATTCTCTGTAATAACCATAAAAAATTTATCCGGCTGCATTCTGAACATTTTCAAAGCATCAATTCCATTGGCAGAAAGGGTGGCAGGATAACCAAGGTTGTTCACAATAAGTTTCTGCAATTTTCTTCTTTTCATGTTGTCATCCACAATAAGGACATGCTTCTGCCCCTTAAAAGCAGGCATGGAACCCATCCCGGATTCGCTTTGTTTCCATTTTTTCCCATCAATCGGGTATACATCCGTGATATTAATTTTAAACTCCATGGCAGTCCTGAAATTTTCATCCTCACTATCAGGAACATTGATAATGAGTTTTTTGTAATGAACAAGATACTCCCTCAACCATATTCTGTATTCAGGATTATCCCCATTAAGAACAAGAAGTTTTGAACCTGATGGAGAATCAACTTGAAGAGCATGGTATAATTTACTGTGATGGATTGAATCAGCTACCTGTTCCCTGTAATATTCACGCTGAAACTGAACCATATAATCCCTGGCATGGGAAAATGAGGGTATGAGCAAAAAAAACACAATGGAAAATAATATCGTTTTCACAATTACACACCAAATCCAAAAACTTATAAAGTTAATTTTTATAAAAATCATATCGGCAACAGACAAAACTAACTTAAAAGAATCAGAGCAGAAACACCTCCACTCCAACGAGAAACCCAAGTGACAAAAGTCCCATAACCACAAGTCCATAAATATTATAGTCTTCTTTACGCCTTGCCCTGGCTATACTCAATAAAAGACCTGAGACGCTTATGATAATGCAAACCACAACAAGCCAGAGGAGATAATCCAAAAATTTAATATCCCAGTCAACCCTGAGTTTTAGTTTATAAAATCTATCAAAAAAACTTACGAACTGGGGTCTTGCCCTTTCAAACACAATAAAAATTACAGCAATTAAAGCCCATGACAAAAAATTAAAAAAATTAAGCATTTTTACCCATATATCAATCTTACAGCGCCTTTCATCACTATTTTCAGGGTCTTTGTCCCGGGCTTTGTCCGTATAATTTTTATGTGAACAATAATTATCAGTGTATGGATTCACTTTAGGGATTTCCATTAAATTTAATTTTAAATAACTGCCATGAGGCAGATCTGAACAGCGTTACAGTGCCTCTCAACGAACATATAAAGAGCATCAGTTACTCCGTCAAAAATGAGCTCTTTCTTATAACCGCCATGAGGCAGATCTGAACTGCGCTGCGATGCCTCAAGACATCAGAGATTCAAATGCTTATCTTTTATGCGCCTTTGACTTAAACCGTCTTGTTATCATTTCTATAATTTCTTCGGCACTGGTTTCTATGGGTTTATTACTTACATCAACCATTGAATACCCCTGGGTAATATAATACCTGCGGGCTTTTTCTATTTCAATTTCAATTTCAGATCTCGTTGTATATGAATACATGTCTGAAGTGCCGAGGGAATCCTGCCGCATTCTCCTGTGCGCCATGAGCTGATCAACACTTATATTTAATGCAATAATCCTCCTGCGGTCAATTGTTTTCAACACTTCAGGCATTGGAATTCCTATGACAAGAGGAACATTTGACGTTTTCCATCCAAGCACGGCAAGATACATGGAAAGCGGAGTTTTCCCGGCCCTTGAAACTCCCACAAGAATAATCTCACTTTCAGGAAGGCCTTCGGGGTTTACTCCGTCGTCATGGGCAAGGGCAAATTCAATAGCTGACACCTGGTCCAGATCAACTTTATGGATTCTTCTGTAAAGACCCGGCTGTGCAATGGGCCTCTGCTCAAGAAATGTTTCAATTTTTGCCAGAACAGGACCCATCAGGTCAATGGTGACAATGCCATGTTTCATACCCTGCCTTGAAAGATGTTTTCTAAGGTCCTCATTAACTATTGTGTGTACAATAAGATTTTCTGCATTTTTTATTTTTTCAATAAGGTTATCAACCTGAATTTCAGTACGGATATGGGGGACTTTAATAACACTTATATCATTATCGGGAAACTGGACAAGGGCGCTCTGAACAAGATGATAAGCATTAATTCCCTCTCCGCAGGATACAACATAAACCATATGAAAATCACCATTGCCTACTTTTTCAATTAAACTCATACGCAGTCCTTAAAATAGATTATTATAAAATTATTTCTGCATCGTTTCTAAATCATTGACTAATAATTAATAATTAAGTTATTATACAAATTTTTATATGAAACTCCTGCTAAGTTCCTTTAAGGATAAGAGTTGGCTTCGCGCCTTCGGCCCTATATTTGTCAGAATCTTTGGTTCTTAGAGGCAGCCTGAGAGTCTCCAGATCGACCTCATGGCAATTTATAAGGAAATATCATAAATCAGGCTGCAACGAAACATTAAACATAAGACCTGACATTAAAAATCAAACCTGCTGAAATATTTATTAACTCGATAGAATATAAAAATATTTACAGGTAAGAGGCAGGTGACAATTCTATCAGAATATAATTTGCAGGAGTTTAAAATAAAGAATATCCAATGGATATATTGTAAATATTTTGAGTCTTTTGAATAATATTAACAACAGCTAACCATATTTAAGGATGATTAAAATGACACACGAAGACGCAGGACATTATGCTAAGAAACATCAGGACAAAAAAATTGATGAAACAATTGTCATGGCACTTAAAAACAAATCAAAAAATGGAAAGATAACCTGTGCAGCTGTTCATGCTGTTGCAGAAAAACTTGGGATACTGCCTCGTGAAGCCGGTGTTCAGGCTGATCTACTGGAATTAAGACTTACAAAATGCAGCCTCGGCCTGTTTGGATATGAGCCCCAGTGGAATATCCTGCAGAAAGATTTAACAATATCCGAAGAACTTGATAATGCAATTAATAATGCTGCTAAAGATAAAAGAATTACCTGCTCAGCCTGCTGGAAAATTGCAGAGGAACTGAAAATAAAAAAACCAGACATTGCATCGGCATGTGAAAAAAAAGGATTAAAAATAAAACAATGCCAGTTAGGAGCATTTTAAAAAAAACAGCGTGCCGGAACTGTAGAATAACCCCAAAGAATTACAAGATCCGTTTTGGTTCCGGCTTGTCCGGGTCAGGTAAAGCTTTTTTGTATTTTTCTGCAAGAAGGAATATAGAGCAAGTGGATATGGATGATGCCCAATGGTTACGGATATGAAGCGTGCCGCATTTTGAAACGATTATTTTTCAAATTACGATACATTTTCATCATCATATTTTTTGTTGTAACCTTCATAATAGTAGGATTGCTCTATACCCTTAAATATAATTTCTCGATTGTCTATTCCTTCAGTTAAATTAACTGACAGCAACGTTCTTATTTCCAAATCGTTAATGGGACTTCTTTCCATGGCCTGTAAATAAAGTGTTTTGTCAACATACTGCCAATTCACCACTTTTCCCAGCCTCTTTTTTAAAATCATATCCAGCCATATCCGCAATGCCCTGCCATTACCTTCCATAAAGGGATGAGCAATATTCATTTCTACATATTTAGCAACGATTTCTTCAAATGTGTTTTCTTGCATTTGCTCAATTTTTGACAAAATTTCATTCAGATACAAAGTGTTTGCAAACCTGAAATTTCCTTTTGAAATATTTTTTTTGCGTATTTGTCCTGCAAAATTATATAGTTTGTCAAAGAGATGGCTGTGTATCTGTTGTAATCCTTTTGTTGTACCGGTTTCGATTTTGTCAATCTCACCTGTATCAAATAAGCGATAAGCGTTTTGTAGACTTTTTTCATCTATATTTTTCATGTCAATTTATTTATCTGCATCTGCCCAGCCGGTAAGAGGCTGATGAGGTCATGGTTCGCTCTTCACAAAGGCCTTATTCGTTATAAATTTTTCAACTATCTGCCACAAGCTTAATTGTCAAATGATACCCCAAAGCGTTTGCATATTTTTTAAGTGTGGATATTGACGGTGAATGTTTACCACTACCCAAAGATGATTCTAACCGTGTAACGGCAGGAGCTTTTGTGCCCATTCTCTTCGCTATTTCAGCCTGGCTCATTCCTGCCTTTTGTCTTGCTTTTAGAAGTTCTCCAAGTAAAGAAAATTCTAATTCTAATGAATCGTAGGCCTTTTTTACGGCGGTATTGTTTAATGCTTTTGCTTTTAGCTCAGAATGTTTCATTGTTTATCACCTCTTTCATTCGGTTGTTGGCTATTTTTATCCCATTACGTGGTGTCCTCCGGGTCTTTTTTCAAATGAGTTGAGCATAATTTTTTTTGCCAATAAACCGTCTGATAAATTCATAATATCATTTTCCAATTTTGAGCTGTAACAGATAATTTCCCATTTCATAGGCCTATGATAACAAATTTGTTAGCCATGTACAAGAGCAAATTCATTTTTGATTTCCGGATCAAGGTCTAAATCTTTGCAGGCCATGTTAAAGAGTTCGGCATCCATTTCATCAAACTCAATATCATATAGGTCAGGAACCCAACCATCCCGGAATTTCAGCATGTCAGCCAGGGCAAATTCGGGGACAACAAAAAAAAGTGATTGGTTCCCAAACTTTACATATTTTTCCCGCTGAATTAATGTGTACCAAGATTTTTTACGCAAATGGATGATAGTCTCATCAATCTTTGGATAGAACTGACGTTTCCGGATTGCAATAGTGTAGTAATCCGGGATCTGTGTCGTTAAACAGTCTTGATTCATCACACTTGCTTCAATCAAAATGGCTTCCGGAAACATTTTGCAAATAGCATGATGGAATAATTATCTTTTGCAGCTTCATTGACAATATGTAATGCAGCTTTATCGGTCTGTTAACCTGTTTTTCTATTCATGATTTTCCTTTTTTATTCTGGATCTTTTTTTCCTCTTTTTTTTCTGTTTTCTGATCCTCCCGATTTTCCGCATATTTTCCGACTTCGATTCTGAGCCTGCATTATCGATACTGTCCACAAGACGTCTCAGCGCAAGGAACCTGTTAATATGCTGAGAGCGGTCAGAGCCGCACTTAACTGAAATACCAGTTGGGATATGCCTTATAAATACTGCTGAGGATGTTTTATTGACTTTTTGGCCTCCCCTGCCCGATCCTTTGATAAATTTTTCTTCAATATCTTCTTTTTGAATGCCGCAATCTTGCATTCGACGCCATAAAGCCTCCCATTTTTTCTGTCCCACTACCATGGATATTTCCCGTTTCCACAAAATCAGACTTATAAATTCAACCCTGGCAAATATACTCCTTTTATAACGGCCATGAAGCCGATCTGAAGACTCTCAGACAGCCTCACAACAAAAAATGGGCCGAAGGCGCGCAGCCAACTCTAAGAATTTAAGGTACTTTACAGGAGTTTCATATAAACTGCCATGAGGCCGGGCTGGATTAAAGCTTTAGTTCTGATCAGATAATCAAAAATTCTGACACAAAATAGTTTCTTGACAGCTTTTGCTACAGGTGAATACAGGCAAATCAAGATCTGATGGTCTCGTAAAAAGTCGAAAATGCTATAATTGCTATTAATAATTTCAGTATGTTACAGCGTTAAAAACCGCAAAATCGGACTTTTTACAGGTTTATCAAGATCTAACTGTGAAAATTTTTATATGAAATGATATTGACATAAAATCTCAGTATAAACTATAGTGATGAATAATTGATTCATTACTGGTCTGTCAATTATAAATTTGACCGGATAAATAGCATCAATATACTATAT
>WFQS01000488.1 GCA_015486915.1 Desulfobacteraceae bacterium | reverse complement strand
TTTTAAAACAAATATGATATTTCAGAGCCCTGTCAGAGTATGGGAGCAGGTTCTTAAAATATCACCAGATGATATCAGGGCACATTTAAATCTGGGGAAACACTATGTTTTTATGAAAGGGAAATACACAGATGCAAGAAAACACATTATGGAGGTTTACAAACATTCACCTGATAATATCGTAAATTTAAATAATCTTGGAATTTTATTAAGCAGGGAGAAAAAATACAAAAAAGCCATCGAATGTTATAATAAACTAATCGGGCTTGATAAAACTTACGCCAATGCATATGCAAATCTTGGAAAGCTTTATTGCATGCTTGGAAAGTATGACATCGCCCTTAATATGTTCAGAAAAGGATGTGAAGCTGACGGCAATAATTATACAAATCTTGTAGGATTGGGGCAACTTCTCGCAATACTTGTTCCAGGAACCAATAGTCAGTATCATGAAGCTGTGAAACTCTTACAAAAGGCCGAGTCGATAAATAATAAGGATTATATCCTTTATTATTCAAAAGGCCTGGCATGGTATAACCTTAAAAGTTACGCAAAAGCTGAAGTTAATTTCCAGAAATCTTTAACTCTTCAACCTGATGCCAATCCCTCAGAAGAGTTCCTGCAGAAAATTAAATTAATAAAATCAAAAGGAATGGAAAAAAATAGATGAAAACAGGCAGGCTTCTGTGAGGGTATTGCACATTGGAAAATATTTTCACCCTTTTTCGGGTGGCATTGAAAATTTCATGAGAGATCTGCTTCCTGCACTTGAGGAATCGGGCTTGACCATTGCTGCTGTTTTGCATAACCATGATTTTTCCTGCAGAACGATTGTAAAAAAAAACTACAAAGGTATCTTGCTGTACAAAGTTCCATGTTACGGAACTTTATTGTATGCCCCTTTAAGTCCTTTATTCCCATTTGTGTTAAATAAAGTGATTCACGAATTCAAACCGGATATTATTCATGCCCATATGCCCAATACTTCATGTTTTTCAATTTTATTTCTTCTCAGTGCCCGGAAAATTCCCATTATAGTACATTGGCATTCAGATGTTGCGCAATCAGGATTGGATGCGGGTTTCAGATTTACCTATCAATTTTACAGACCATTTGAACAGCAATTATTAAAAAAAGCTGGGGCAATTATTGCGACTTCTTTATCATACCTTAAAACCAGCGAGACTCTCTGTAAATGGAATTATAAAACCAGGGTTGTTCCCCTTGGGCTTAAACCTGAAATTAAAAAAGAATATGATACTTCAGATAATAATCAATTATGGGCAGAGCAGGTATGGGGCAAAAACAGAAGAAGAATGCTTGCCATTGGAAGGCTTACCTATTACAAGGGACATGAAATACTTATTAAGGCAGCGGCACTGACACCTGAAGTAAGGCTTGTAATAGCAGGAAATGGCGAACTTTTGGGAAAGCTTAAGGCAATGGTTTCAGAATATTGTCTTGATGAAAGAGTTACCATGATTGGGTATCTTGAAGATAATAAACTTGATGCTCTGCTTAATTCATCAGACTGCCTGATTCTTCCGTCAATAGAACGGACAGAGGCTTTTGGTCTTGTTCTGCTGGAAGCCATGAGGGCAGGGAAACCTTCAATTGTCTGCAATGTGACAGGTTCAGGAATGGATTGGGTTGTTAAAGACAAAATTACAGGTTTACATGTTCCTGTCAAAGATCCGTGCAGTCTGAGTAAGGCCATGAAGATTATAGCGGATAATCCTGATCTGCGGATAAAAATGGGCAGACAGGCCTCAGAGCGGTTTAACAGACATTTTCATATTACCAGGGTGGCAGAATCAATTATTGATATATATAAAGAGTTTTGCTGAGTTTTTGTTGGCAGGCCGTTACAGAATGTTGTTTTTTTTAGATTTTTGTTCCTGTATTGGAAAATAAGTCTGTCTCATGTTATGGGCAGACTTTTTTTATTTTCATCTGCACGGTTTGTTTTATTTTTCGTCTGAAAGAGCACTATCTGCAGGTAAAGACGTTGTTTTTTCATATTTTTCCCATTCCAGTATGGCAATTTTTTCATTTAGTTTACGAATATTTTGTTCCTGTTTTGACCGCTCAATATCCATTGCCAGTATTTTTATGAGAATCAGCCCCATTCCTGCAATAACAAACAGAATAGGTGGATAATATATACCTAATATTTTTGCAATACGGTCATTTAACTGTGGAAATGCAGCAAAAAAAACAATGGCTGCGGCGCAGAAAAACCACATTATGGAATATTTTGTATGCAGCAAGTCTTTACGGACCAGCTGTATGATGGCACCGGCTATAACCAGACCTAAGATCAGGGATGTTAAACGATAAGAAATCAAGGACACCTCTTAGGATCGAAAATTTTATAAGTTGAACGAGATTGCTTGTCTTCCGGCCCATCTACTTCGTTGCATCAAAGGCCGAATACGTTGAGTATGCAACCTTTAATGCGCCTTGTACATGGGCCGGAATTCTGCGCTATTTCTGTTCAACTTATT
>WFQS01000487.1 GCA_015486915.1 Desulfobacteraceae bacterium | reverse complement strand
TCCTTTACCCTTCCAACGGGAGAGGTGATTGGCATTGTTGATGTGCCCGGCCATGAAAAATTCATAAAAAACATGGTGGCAGGGGCAAGCGGCATAGATCTTGTTGTGATGACCATTGCAGCTGACGAGGGCGTTATGCCCCAGACGAGGGAACATATGGAAATATGTACCCTCATGGGAATAAAATACGGGTTTATTGCAATGACCAAAATAGATATGGTTGATGATGAATTAATGGAGCTTGCACAAGAAGACATTAAGGAATTTACAACCGGAACCTTTCTTGAGAATGCTCCTGTTGTTCCTGTTTCATCGGTTACCGGTCAGGGACTTGATGTCTTTGTTAAAACTCTTGATAAAATATGCCATGACATACCTGAACGCCCCTTTTCTCCGGTTTTCCGCCTTCCCGTTGACAGGGTTTTTTCCATGAAGGGCTTTGGAACCGTTATCACGGGCACCCTTGCCTCAGGTAAAATAAATGTCGGGGAGAACATCATGATTTTTCCTTCACGCATATCATCCAAAGTGCGTGGAATCCAGGTGCACGGAAAAAGCGCAGATGAAGTTTATGCAGGAACACGAACCGCAGTAAATTTCCAGGGACTTGACAGGGAAAGTGTAAACCGGGGGGATGTTCTTTCAACGCCCGACACCTTAAAACCGAGTTATATGGTAGATGCAGAATTTTACTTTCTTGAAAATAATCCCAAACCTGCAAAGGTGCGTACGCGGATCAGGTTTCATTCAGGCACCAGCCAGATCATAGGCTATCTTGTCCTGCTTGACAGAAATGAACTTGCACCGGGAGAAAAGGCCTGTGTACAACTCAGGCTGGAATCTCCTGTATGCTGTATCAAAGGTGACAGATTTGTTGTGAGAAGTTATTCCCCGGTGAGAACAATAGGAGGGGGCCAGATATTAAATCCCGTTGCTAAAAAACATAAACTGTTTAACAATGAAATTATTCAGGGGCTTAACAGCCTTATTGAAAGCGGTGATGAACAAAGCCTGCCTTTTTTTGTGGAACAGGGTGGTTTTTCAGGTGTATCTTTCGGAGATCTTAGAATTATGACAAATATCTCCGATAAAAAGCTAACAAGCTATCTCCAGAAAATGCTTGCCTCAAGAAAAATTGTTCTCATTGACAGGGAAAAACGCCTTTATATCCATGCAAAAACCGTTGACACCCTTTCAGGCGAAATAATATCACACCTTGAAGCATATCATTCTGACAATCCTTTAAAAGAAGGAATGCCAAAGCAGGAGCTTAAATCCAAACTTAAGCAATTAAAAAACAAAGAGCCGAAGATCTTTAATATTGTACTTGCAAGACTTGTAAAGGACAAAAAAGTCGTGCAGGAAGAAAACAATGTAAGGCTTGCACACCATGAAGTGGCCCTTGAGGTTGACCAGCAGGATATAAAGCGGAAAATTATTGAAATCTACAGAAAATCAGGACTCACCCCACCGTTTTTCAGAAATATATGCAAAGGCCTTGAAGTGGATGAAAAAACAGCTTTTTCCGTTCTTCATATTCTTATTGATGAAAAAGCCATAGTAAAAACAAGGGATGACCTTTATTTTGATTCCATTGCCATTGAAGATATCCAAAAAAAACTTGTGACATTCATAGAATCCAAAGGAGAGATAACCACACCGGAATTCAAAGACATGACTGGGATATCGAGAAAATTTGTCATCCCGCTGATTGAATATTTTGATTCAATCAACCTGACCATCCGCGTTGGAGATACAAGACAGCTGCGGAAAAAAACATAAGTTTCATCTTAGGATCGGAGATGAAATAAGTTGAACAGAAATAGCGCAGGATTCTTACCCCATGTACAAGGCGCATTAAAGGTTGCATACTCAACGTATTCGGCCTTTGATGCAACGAAGTAGATGGGAAAAGAAGACAAGCAATTTCGTTCAACTTATAAAATTTTCGATCCTTAGGATCGGAGATGAAATAAGTTGGACAGAATGTAAATCAACGGCATCCTATTTATATATTTGTTCAGAGGTGGATATCATCGTTAACAATATTCAGCAGATCCTTAAGACAAACCTCTAACCGGGTCAGAAGATCAGAAAAGTCCATTTTTTTCTTTTCCTTTGCACCCATCTCTATTGCCTTTGCCTTTTCTGCAATATCATTTAACCCCAAATTCAACAAACTGCCCTTAATTGAATGCGCTGATTTTCTCAGCATCTCATAATCGTTGTTTTGCAGGGCAGATACGGCAGATGAAAAATTTTCCGATAAAGTCATGCCGGCATTTACAACCATACTGTCAATCTGATCATCATTAAGATTATAAACCGAACTTAAATGATTCCTAATTAACAATACGACAGCAGTTTCAGGGTAATCAGGTTCCGCTTTGTCTATATTTTTTCCTTTTGTTCCGGATTTCCCGGCATCTGAAGATTTCCTTTCAGGTAAATTTCTGCAAAGCTCCTTTATGATATTTCTGACATCCTTAAATACAAATGGTTTCGTTATATAACCGTCCATGCCGGCTTTAAAACATTTTTCCCTGTCATCTCCCATTGCATTGGCAGTGATTGCAACAATGGGAATATGATTATCCCTAAGCCTATTCTGCAAATTAAAAATAATTTTTTCCGAAAGCATGGCATTATGTTCTGTCAGCAATGGCCTTACTTCCTCTCTTTTTTCAAGTGCCCTGATGATTCTGCAGGCTGTAATACCGTCCATCACCGGCATCTGAACATCCATAAAAATCATGTCAAAACATTCATTGGAAAGTTTCTCAAGTGCTGACAGGCCATTACCCGCAACAACATGATAATGACCATACTTTTGAAGCATAATTTCAAAAAGCTCCTGATTTATGGCATTATCCTCAACCATGAGTATATTGAGACCCCGTATATCACTTGCTGCATTGCCGGTATCATTGTCCAAATTTTCATTGACTGTTTTCCTGCCAATACCAAGCTTAAGGGTGAAAAAGAATTTTGTTCCCTTTCCCGGTGTACTTTTAACCCATATTTTCCCTCCAAGAAGATCAACCAATTGCCTGCATATGGTAAGTCCCAGTCCGGAACCACCAAATTTTCTGACAATTGAGGTATCTGCCTGCTGAAAAATGTCAAAAATTAATCCTTCTTTTTCAGGTGGGATACCGATACCGGTATCTGAAACACAGAACAATGCCCTGATCTCATTATTAGCAATTTCATGGTTTCCAATTTTATTATCATCAATAATTAAATTTGTATCAGGTTGACTTTCTTTACTCTTATTTTCTTCGGTTGTTTCAGTTTCAGTTTCAGTTATTTCAGCTTTTTTATATTTTGAAATCTGAACCGTAACCTCTATGGCACCTTGTTCTGTAAATTTAAGTGAATTTCCTATGAGATTATAAAGAATCTGACGTATTCTGAACTTATCACCCACAAGACTCTGAGAAAAATTTTCTTCTTCCGTTTCAATTCCTTTAATTTCATGAATTTTAAATTCCAGCCCCTTATCAACAATCTGGGGATTCATGGAGGAATATACGGTGTCAAGCAGTTCATTTAATGAAAATGGTTCATTCCTGATGTCAAGTTTGCCGGCTTCAATTTTAGAAAAATCAAGTATATCGTTCAGCAGCATGAGAAGGTTAGATGAAGATGATTGAACGTTTTCCAGAAGATACCTCTGCCGGTCTGTGAGAGAGGTTTCAAGTGCCAGTTTATTCATGCCGAGAATTGCACTCATGGGTGTTCTTATCTCATGGCTCATGTTGGCAAGGAAAAGACTTTTTGCATTATTAGCCTGCTCAGCCTGTTTTTTGGCCTCTTCAGCTACTTTTTTGGCTTCTTCAAGAGCTTCTGTCATTTCACGACGATAAATAATTTCACTTCTGAGTTTATAATTCCATAAAAATCCCGCAAAAATAAGGATAACCATGAATGTTCCGATCCTTGCAGGCCATTTTAATATTTTTTTCCAGTCATTTTCATGGGGAAGCCAGCGTTGCTTAAGTGTTAAAAGGGTTTTTTCAGGCATTAATGCAAAGCCGTGATTAACCATATAAAACAGTTTTTTATTTTTTTTCAGAACTCCCGGATGTATGGCATTTGAAACAATTATATCCCCCATTGATATGGTTTTCTCAAGCCCCATCCTTTGAAGGTCCCCTGTCATTTCAGGAACTTCCGTAACAATCGCTGAAATTTTATTATCCAACAGGGCTGATATCATATCATACAGATGAAGATAAGTGATAATGCGGATACGGGGATACAGTTTTTTGATATACGGAACCTGATATGAGCCTTTAATTATGCCGATTCTCCGGCCTGACATCTCGTTAAGGTGTAGATGAAGGGCGTCTGATTTAAAATAGAT
>WFQS01000486.1 GCA_015486915.1 Desulfobacteraceae bacterium | reverse complement strand
CTGCTTATCTGATCAGCAAATTTTTCCGTTAATGCATCATCCACTTCAAGGCGGGAAAGATGGGCGATGTACTCAACATCATCTTTTGTAATTTTCATTTTTTTATCCTTTTTTATCTTTTGTGTCATTGAGCCTGACAGAAGGACTATTCTATCCATTCATCCGGGGAATTATTTACTCTTTATCACGATGATACCTTTCAATTGTTTTGATTCCAGCTGCTTTTCAAACTGCATCGCCTTTTTACTGTTCATAAAAGAACCTATTCTCACACGGTGCCAGATCTTATCTCCTTTTTTTCCCATGGTTCTGTACGCTGTATATCCTTTTTTCTTCAGGTTTTCCATCAATTTCAGAGCATCATTTAAATTTCTGTATGCAGCAATCTGGATTGTATATACAACAGTCTCATCAGGAACAGCAGCATTAAAATCTTCACCGTGTTTTATGTTTTTATAACTTGAATTGATCTGTCCTGATTTTTTGATCTTTTTCGGAATATGCACATCATTTTTAAAAGACAATGCCTTTGTTCTTACATTTACAGGTTTTAAATCAGAGGTTTGCCTGTTTTCTTCCCCATGCAGCAGCGCCATACTCATGGTTTTTCTGCTTTTTTTTATTTGTATGCCCGTTTCTGAAATTTTCCCGTTGTTTTTTCCTTTAGTTTCATAATCTTGAGAACCGGCTATTCCAACTGATTCAGGAAATTTTGTATCCATGGTTGATACAGGTTTTTTAAGCATCTCATAAAAATCAAGCCCGGATTTTTTCTCTATTTTTTTTTCATCTACCCTGACACCTGCAATTTCTGCAAGTTTTTCCTGAAAACTTTTCGTATCAAAGGACACAGGAGCTGTGCCCCTGCCCACAAGAACCCCGAGAAAAAACATCCAGCCGCAGAGTAGAAAAGCACCTGAATACTTCAGCAAATTACGGGCAGTTTTTTTTTTACCGGCCAAAATAATCTTATCCTACATTCTTTCAGGAGCTGAAACACCAAGCAGACAAAGAGCGTTTCTTATAACGATTTTAACGGCAGAAATCAGGCAGAGCCTTGCCATGGTAAGTTCTCTGTCCTCTGTAATCACTTTGTGTCGGTTGTAATATCCATGAAACGAAGAAGCAAGATTCATGAGAAAAGTAAAAATAATGTGTGGATGAAGATCACGTGCACTTTTTTCCACAACTTCAGGAAATGAAGCAAGTATCCTGATAAGTTTTATCTCTTCGGGTTCTTTAAGTTTTGAGGCATAACAAGTCCAGTTTAAAGCAGCTTCAGATGAAGCAGAGTCAGATAAAGCAGAGTCATCGTGATTTTTAAACATCAAATTTTTTGATGCCTCAACAGTGTCAGTTTGTTCAATATCATTTATAATTCCTTCACGATCAGCCTTTATCAGGATTCCGGTTATTCTTGCATGTACATACTGCACATAATAGACAGGATTCTCACTGGTCTGCTGTTTTGCCAGTTCAAGGTCAAAATCAAGGCCGCTGTCAGAACTTCTGCTTAGAAAAATGAACCTTGCCGCATCTTTCCCAACTTCATCAACAATGTCTTTTAATGTGACAAACTGCCCTGATCTTGTTGACATGGCAACGGGCTCACCGCCTCTAAGCAGATTTACAAGCTGAACCAGAATAACATCAAAATTCTCACTTTTCCCGCCAGCAGCATCTATGGATGCATTAATTCTCTTCACATAACCGTGATGATCAGCTCCCCAGACATCAATGACCCTGTCAAATCCACGTTCAAATTTTTCCATATGATAGGCAATATCAGAAGCAAAATATGTAGTAAGCCCATTATTTCTCACCACAACCCTGTCTTTTTCATCTCCGAATTTTTCTGTTCTGAACCATAGTGCCCCGTCTTTTTCATATATAAGGTCCCTGTTCTTAAAATCTTCAATGGTATTCCAGACCTTTTTTGAATCGTACAGGCTCTGTTCACTGAACCATTTGTCAAATTTAACACCAAAACAGGACAAATCCTCTTTTATATTTTTAAGAATCTTGTCAGCTGCATATCTCGCACATATCAAAATCCCGTCATCTTTATCATGCAGTGCAGGATCTTCTCCTTTGAGTTCGTTCAATTCCGCTGCAATTTCCCTTATATAATCTCCCTGGTAACAGTCATCGGGGAAATCAACTTTTTTACCGGTAATTTCATTTAATCGAAGCCATACGGAAAGGCCAAGGGTCCTGATCTGCCTTCCCGAATCATTTATATAATACTCCTTCTCTACTTCATAACCTGCAAATGCGAGTATATTCCCGACGGAATCTCCAATTGCGGCACCACGGCCATGGCCTATGTGCAATGGCCCTGTTGGATTGGCACTTACAAATTCAACCTGAACTTTCCTGCCTTTACCTGAATCAGAACTCCCGTATTGGAAATCTTTTTTAAATATATCCTCTAATACAGGGTACCACGCGTCATCGGTTAAGAAAAAATTAATGAATCCAGGGCCCGCAATCTCAGTTTTGTCTATAATACCCTGAAAATCATCCATGGAAGCTACAATAGCCTCGGCTATTTTCCTTGGTGCCATTTTCTGAACAGATGCAGAAACCATGGCAAAATTAGTTGAAAAATCACCATGGGCATCATGTTTTGGCTCTTCTATTTCCATTTCAGGGAAATTATCAGATTTAAGCAGACCTTTTTGAAATGCTTTTTCAGCACCTTTAAGGATAATTTTTTTTATTGTATTTTTCATTATATATGTTTACTTCTCAAATTCAGAGTTATCTTCAATTTTGAATTTTGGTGTATCATCATCGGAATCTATTTCCTTGATATCATCCTCACTTACGCTTCCGTCTTCAACGAGAAGCTTATCAACCTCAACGATTTCATCAATCTCCTCTATCTCATCCTCTATTTCTTCTTCCAGTACCGGAAATGATTCTGCATCATCATAATCGACAACAAGCTTACTTTCCGTTCCACTCTCAAAAAATTCTTTAACAGCATCAAAAAGCTTGGAAGCAAGGTCAAGGGGGGGAAAAAGATTTTTTTTTCTCAATTTTTCAATAAATGCCTCTCTGCCCTCCCCATAAACAATGTCCTTTATTTCCTTTAAACCGTATTTTTCATTATGAATAGGAAAAAACGTACCTGCATCAGCCTCTGCTGATTCAAAAAGGGTTAAAATATCATTGTCATGATCAATCTCAAATCTAAATTTCTGTTTCATATTTCTTCTCCTTGAGTATTTCATTAGTGCCTTTTTCCTCTATTCCTGTACAAAAACAAGAAATTCGGGAGAGGTAAATGGATTGCGGGCATCGACCGCTTTGGAAATACATAAATATATTTAAATTATATTATTTATAGATCATAAATCCTTAATAATAGTTCAATTATCTTTTATGTCAACAATATATCAACTTAGGATCGAAAATTTTATAAGTTGAACGAGATTGCTTGTCTTCCGGCCCATCTACTTCGTTGCATCAAAGGCCGAATACGTTGAGTATGCAACCTTTAATGCGCCTTGTACATGGGCCGGAATTCTGCGCTATTTCTGTTCAACTTATT
>WFQS01000485.1 GCA_015486915.1 Desulfobacteraceae bacterium | reverse complement strand
ACCCTGCTTGGTGAGGAGAACAAGGGGATGAGAGCGATGTTTGTCATGATGAATGAGGCAAGGCTCCTTGTTGGATTCCAGGGCTTTGCATGTTCCACGGCTTCCTATATTTACGCCGTGAACTATGCAAAACAGAGAATTCAGGGGAAAAATCTACTTGAGATGACAAAACCCGATGCCAAACCTGTGACAATTATAAATCATCCCGATGTACGACGTCAGTTGATGAAGATGAAGGTTTTTGTCGAAGGTATGAGAAGTGTTCTCTACTATGTTAATTATTGTGAAGATATGGCCTTGATTGCAAAAACGGAAGAAGAAAAACAGAAATTCATGGGCATTATTGAAGTTTTGACTCCAATTGCCAAGGGATATGTTACTGACAGGGCCTTCGAGGTGTGCAGCCAGGGCATGCAGGTTTACGGAGGATACGGGTTTATTGAAGAATATCCCATGGCGCAGCTTCTCCGTGACTGCAGGATCACAATGATTTACGAGGGCACCAACGGTATCCAGGCAATGGATCTCCTCGGCAGGAAACTCGGCCTTGACAAGGGAAAACATGTGATGAATCTTTTTGGAGAAATTAAGAAAACCATTGCCCGTGCCGGAAAAATTCCTCAATTAGAAAGTTATACTGAAAAAGTTGAAGAAGCATTGACGCGACTTGGAGAAGTTGCCGTTCACATGGGACAGACCGCAATGAGCGATAAAATCCTCAACGCCTTTGCCAATGCACACCCTTTCCAGGATGCAACCGGTGATGTGATCATGGCCTGGATGCTTTTGTGGAGGGCATCAATTGCCGCTGAAAAAATTAAAAAAGCAAAAAAGAGAGACAAACCCTTTTATGATGGCCTTTTAAAATCCCTGCAGTTTTTTGTTGAGTCATATCTGCCCCTTACCATGGGAAATCTTAATGCTCTCATGACATCGGGAAGTGCTGCAATTGATATTGACGAGGCCTCTTTCCCGGCTTAGAGTAAATTTTGGGGGGAGTTAAATCTGATAATGAATATTGATATTTTCATGGAAAAGCTCGGGCAGTGCTATAAGCAATGGGACAGTCCTGTGATCACCCTTATTGCAAAAAGAAAATCAGATCCTTTTTTAATACTGGTTTCAACGATTATTTCCTTAAGGACCAAGGATGAAGTCACAATAAAAGCATCACAAAGACTTTATGAAAAGATTAAAACCCCCCGGGACGCTGTACAGTCAGGACATGAGGCCATTGCCAAAATGATTTATCCTGCTGGTTTCTATCCTACAAAGGCAAAAAGAATTGTTGAAATCAGCAGGATTCTTCTTGAAAAATATGATGGAAAAGTGCCATCCAATATGGATGATCTCCTCGCGCTTCCCGGAGTGGGCCGGAAAACTGCAAACCTTGTTCTTATTGAGGCGTTTGGAAAGGCTGCCATATGCGTTGATACCCATGTTCACAGGATCAGCAACAGAACAGGGTATGTGAAAACCGATTCCCCCGATGCAACGGAAATGGCCTTAAGGAAAAAATTGCCGTTAAAGTACTGGAAAATGTACAATGAAATTCTTGTGGCATTTGGTCAGAAGCTTTGCAGACCGGTTTCTCCATGGTGCAGTAAATGCCCTGTTTCAAGGATGTGCAGGAAAAAAGGTGTGATAAAGTCAAGATGAGTTTTTTGCAGAATGCTCTTGTCATCGGTTCCTGTCCATCAATTCCTGTGTCAGAATGTTTTCTTATCCTCCTTTTGTGTCAAAATATTTTGCCTGTGTCAGATTTTTTTATGTTTATTGTTGACAAAAGCTTAACATATCTATAGGACATGATGATTATGTTTAGTAATCAAACAGAAAATTTTTTTATGCAGGCAGATTCTACTCTGGGGATAACTCTGTGGTGGCGTGGTTTCTGGTTTTTTTATCAAAATCCTGCATGCCGGTTTGATTTCTGACTGATATTAAATAAAAATTAAGGATGATAATCAAAGGCTGCAGGAAAATCCTGGAGCTTTTTTTATTTTAAAGGCTTCGGGAAATAAAATCCCGCAAGCCTTTTTTTATTGCTGTTAAAATCGTCTGATTATAAAATAGAAAATTTTTCAGGTTCCGGACTGATTTATGTTTAAAATATTATTGGTCAGTATGGAGAGTTGAAAAAAAGAGGAAAAAAGGGGTAAGTACAATGCTGATAGTAATGAAACAGGGTGCAACAAAAGAAAAAATTGACGGAATTATTAAAATGGCTGAAAAAAGGGGATATATGGCACGTCCCATTCCCGGAGGAGACAGGGTGTCAATTGGTATTTTATACAATAAAGGTTCGGTTGATGCCGGTCATTTTTTAGGTCTTGCCGGTGTAAAGGAGGTTATTCCCGTGACAAAACCATACAAACTTGTCAGCAGGGAAGTGCAGCAGGACAACACAATTGTAAAAATCGGTGATGCCGTGTTTGGCAATGGCAGCCTGCCGGTTATTGCAGGTCCCTGCGCCATAGAAAGTGAGGACCAGGCCCTTGCCATAGCTAAAGCAGTTAAAAAAGCAGGGGCACAACTTTTCAGGGGCGGGGCTTTCAAGCCAAGAACTTCTCCCTATTCATTCCAGGGGCTTGGTAAGCAAGGTCTTGAAATACTAGCAAAGGTAAGAAAGGAAACCGGGCTTCCTGTTGTTACTGAAATCATGGATATTGAGCATTTTGACATGGTGGAAGAGTATGCTGATCTTGCACAGATAGGGACAAGAAACATGCAGAATTTCAGTCTTTTAAAACGGGCCGGGAAATCATCCATTCCTGTAATGCTGAAAAGGGGAATGTCTGCAACCCTTGAAGAATGGCTCATGGCCGCTGAGTATATCATGGAAGAGGGCAATGAGCAGGTGATCCTCTGTGAAAGGGGGGTGAGAACCTTTGTCAGGCACAGCAGAAACACCCTGGACCTGTCCGTTATCCTTGCCGTGAAAAAAGAAAGTCACCTTCCAGTGATTGTTGATCCAAGCCATGCAGCAGGTGTCAGGGATCAGGTCATGCCCCTTGCCTTTGCATCATCAGCCGTGGGGGCTGACGGACTCATGATTGAGGTTCACCATAAACCGGAAGAGGCTTTAAGCGACGGTGCCCAGTCTCTTTATCCTGTCCAGTTTGAACTGCTTATGGAAAAGGTAAATAAAATCCATGATCTTACATGCGCCGCAGCAGGGGAAAAATCATGAAAACCCTGTGTGTTAAGGGAGAAAAAGGTGTTTCGAGAATCCATGTGGGGGAAAAACTTGTAAACGTAGAAAAGTATCTCCCCCATGGAAAAATAGTCATAATAACTGACGAGACCGTAAAAAAATACTATTATTCCGATTTTCCCGACTGCCCTGTTATTATCATCGGTCAGGGTGAAGAAAACAAAACCCTTGATACATGCAAAAAAATT
>WFQS01000484.1 GCA_015486915.1 Desulfobacteraceae bacterium | reverse complement strand
CTCATACAGGGACTCTTGCCCACAAGTGAATGGGATATGAAAAAAAAAGCCCGTCTTAACTGATAAGAGAGGTTAAAATAATGAAGTGTATTATTCTCAGGTATACCGCGTTTTTTGAGCATGGCCATGGCTTCACCGGCAAAGGTTACAGGAACAGAGTCGTCGCCTTTTTTTATCTGATCATAAATAAGTTGATCAAATTTATCACGAAATTTGTGAAAAATATCAAAAAGGAAAACTATTTTAATAATGGTCTTATCCTGCCCCCTGAATGCATTAATATCCCCCCTGCCCTCATCTTCAAGGTGTTTTATCCTCTTATGGACTTCTTCTATGCATCTGTTTATACTCTCCCGCCTTGATACCGAAGGGAAAAGTCCTGCAATTTTCAAATCAAGTTTTTCCCTTAAATCGCTGAAAGGATTTGCAAATGCAGCATGGTAAACCATCCTGAAAAATTCCCTTTCTTCTGTGCCAAGTCGTTTTTGTTTCAATTTTCAAGTTTCCCGGGTATTTTCCTGCATACTAAGCATAAACCTTATTCAGGCACCTGCAGAACCATGTCCTGATCATAATCCCATTTACACATTAATGGATATAACCGCCATGAGGCCGAGCTGAACTGCGCTACTTTGCCTCAAAAAATCAGAAATTTTGACAAACATAAAAAGAGCATCAGTTGCTTTGTAAAAAGTGAGCTCTTTCTTATAAAAATATTGCCTGGATTTACCATAATTGCTGTTTTCTGGCAACAGCAATTATATACCGGATTCAACTCACTGGCACGATCACTCTGCCCGTGTTGACCTTTTCCGCCCGTCACAATTACCCAACGCAGATATATATAACTTTTAATCAAAAACTCAGATAAAAATGAATATATGGCAAAAATATCACGGGAAAAAAGGCATTGTGCAGTGTTACTGTATTATCAAATATAAGCCATTCGGGCCTGGCAAACACCTTGTGCCGATAATGGGTCTGTGTTATTAATATTCTATATTTTAAATATACCTAATCTGGACAAACCAGAATCAAAATGGTTTTTTTAATTTTTTTGCCAAAAAAACACGGAAACCAGAGATAAGAAACTATTAACCGTACTAACATCTCAACTGCACTTATTTGAGAAGAAAAATGGTAAAAAAAGGAAATTATGATCATGGAAAAACTCAGGCATTTAAGCGAAAGAATTGTCAGCAGGGTAAATGCAAATCTCCGTGAATTTGATTTTGATACAAAAAAATTTATAACCCATGCCATTGAATATGATAAATTGACCAGATTTTATTGTTTTTACGGCATTACATCCAACTACCCAATTGAATTTAAGTTTAAACATTCCAGTATGGCGGGCAGTTATTTCCTGGGAAAATGTTCTGTCAACCAGTCAATAATTTATAAAAGTGACATACGGGGAGATGAATTAAAACGCAAGGGAGAAATAATGGACACCTCTAACCCGCTTCCCCTGATTGAAGATCAATCCATTGTGATAAAGGGAAGTCTTCTGTACAAAACACTGGTTCATAATAATTCACACAATCCTGAAACGCCGGAGGAATTTATCATAAGAAACACGGTCTCATCCCACTATGCCAATATCCACGGGTCAACAATGGAAGGATGTTTTTTAGGACCATTTTCAACCATTGATCAGATGAATCTGCATTCCTGCATAGTGGGAGAATTCTCTTATGTACAGGCAGGCGATTTTTTCCACAGGCAAATTGACCCCGGTGTCATTCATATTGAAACAGATGATTTCTGTTTTCTATTCAAATATAACAAAGAGGTAATTAATAATTATATAGGGGTAAATAAATTTCATCAACCCCGTGGAATTATTTATCAGTTTGTCCATGAAAAAGAGCCGGAATATGAACGTTTATTCGAAGTCGTGGATCTGGAGCCCGTAAATATTCCACAAAGTTCAGCCCTGAACCGGTATGCAGTTATCAAAGGAAAAACCAGGATTGGTGAAAACGTTTTAATTTCCCAGAGGGCCTATTTAGAGAATGCACACATGGGAAATGGTTCAAATGCCCAGGAAAATGCCTATATAATCAATTCACGTTTAATGGGGTTAAACATCACGGCCCATGGCGGAAAAATAATAAATGCCGAAATCGGGCAGAAAACATTTGTGGGATTTAATTCTTTTCTTTCAGGAAAAAAAGATGCAAAACTTTTTATTGGCAAGGGTTGTATTATCATGCCCCATACGATTATTGACACAGAAATTTCCCTTAAAATTCCTGATAACCATGTGGTATGGGGATATATTACAGGGAAAACAGATATTAAAACCAATACGATTTCCATTGATAATCTAAAAGCGTCCAAAAGAAAACTAAATATCGGAGGTATGGAATTTTCAGGAAACGGTGAAATTTTTGTGAATGCCTTTAAAAAGAGAATCGAGCATATTCTCGAGGCCAATGGAGCCTATTGTGATCATGATAAAAATTTGCGCGGCCATGCCCAGAAAGGAAGGCAGATTTCCTTTAACACCCTGCAACCCTATCGATCCGGTAAAAATGAAGGCCTTTACCCCTCCATTAGAATACGGCCATGAGACCGATAAAACCTGAAAACCGATTTGATTTTTTGTAAATATTCGACTTTATAATGTAAATTTTGGACAGTGCTTTATATTCGCCTAATTGGGGCTGTGTAGCATACTAATGCTATTGTGAAGGCCAAAATAGACGAAGATGGAGTGCTGGCCGAATATTTACGATTTTTTTATATGTTAAAATAAAAAATAATATCCTGAGATTTTAAACAGGCAGGTCAATTGTAAATGTCGTGCCTTTGTGTTTTTCACTTTTAACGGAAATATTGCCCTTTAGATTATCAATTATTTTGTATGCAATGGTCAAACCAAGGCCTGTACCTTTTCCTTTTTCCTTTGTGGTAAAAAATGGAGTGGAAATTTTATTGATCATTTCCCTGGGTATGCCACCTCCGGTGTCGATAATTCTGACAATAATGTGTTTATCATTTTTTTCCGTTTTAATATGAACACTTCCCTTTTCCTCAATGGCATCAATTGCATTATTGACTATATTTACAAAAACCTGCTGTAGCTGTGATTGATCACTTTTGATGGGAGGAATGGATTCATCATAGTCATGAATTATTTCGACATGATTTTTCCTTGCTTTATAATCAAGAAATTCCATGGTCTGATCAAGCACATTGTTAATATTAATTCTTTCGTGGGAAAATTTTGATTTACGTGCAAAATTAAGCATGTTTTCTATGGTTTTATCCACACGCATTACCTGTTTTTCTATTTTCTGCAAATTTTCAAAAAAATCATCCTGGTAATCTTCAAAATCCATGGATTCATCTTCTTCAAGAATTTCCAGAATATCCTTCATCCACCCGGCCTTTGACAGGATAACACCAAGTGGATTGTTTATTTCATGGGCAATACCCGATGCAAGTCTGCCAATGGTGGTAAGTTTATCAGCATGGAGCAGCTGATTATTTATTTCTTCAAGCTCTTCATTAAATTTTTCAAGTTTATATGTTTCAAAAAGGGCAGTGCATAAAAGGATAAAAGCCATTAAAAATATTATAATTTCCTTATATTTTTTTGCAGGGAAAAAAGCAGCAGCTTCAGAAATATCTTGTGATACAATTAAAAGCCATTGCCTATTTTTTATCCATTTACCTGCATAAATTCTGTTTTTTTCAAACCCTTTTTCCCCATTTATAATGGTAATTTTCCCATAACCGAAATTTTTAAAATCTATCCCTGAATTATCTAACATTTTTTCGCTGTTAAAACGTGATGGAGACTGATATACACCGCCAGAATTAATTATAAAAGCATCCCCTGTTTTACCGGCCATGGCATGCCTGATAATTTTTGTAAACATGTTTGAATCCATAGTTGCTTTGAGGATTGAACTGGTTTTTCCATTGGTGAATTTAACTGCAGTGACAAAATGGGGCAGATTCCTGTGCCCCATGAAAAAATCACTTATGTGCAAACCGTCTTTCATCACCTTTTTAAACCATGGCTGTTCACTGTAATTCATGCCTTCAAGGTTGTAGGGACCTGCATAAGCAAACTGAATTCCATGGGAATCAATTAAACCGATATCAATGAGACCTCCACCTATCTGAATATTTATATTATTAAAAAGTTCGAGCAGATGTTGTTTGTTGTTGTAGTAATCAAAAGAATGTGATCTGGCGATTGCTGAAAGAATAGTTTTTCTTTCCTTGAGAAAAAGATTTAGATTCCGAAAGCATGAAGTGAGTCCTTCAACAACCTGTTGTTCTATTTTTTGATGATTATTTTCAACAAAATCAGAATAAACCCCATAACCCATGAAAAATAATGGAATAAACAACAGCATTAGAATGATTTTTAATGTTTTACATCCTAAAAATCCAGATACGGAGTTTTTCATTTTTCCCTCCGGTCATAACTTTTTTTTATATAACCGCCATCAGGCAGATCTGGTGACTCTCAGACTGCCTCTCAACAAATATAGGAACTCTTATCTAAAAAATTTTCACAGGAGTTTCATATATAAAACTGAAATTATAATACCTGATCTAAGAACAACAGGTGCTTATAATTGAAAAATAAAAAAGAATGTGTGGGATCTATTGATGCCTTTCAGAACTGGAATGAGTGTGCCCGCAAAATGTAACAAGGGGACATTCATTTTCAGCTCCTGTTCCATGCAGCATTGGGTGAATTGTCATCACCGCCTTTTCCATAGTCGGGAAAATATGGTCTTTTCCTATTCTCTCTATCAGATGTGTTCGTTTCAGCACAGCCATGACAGATTCATTTATTCCACTGAAAGAGATATCTCTGCCGGCGCTTCTCACCTGATCAATGACAAGGGAAAGAGCTTCTTCCCCCGACGCATCTATATCATTAATCCCATTGGACGCTATTATAATATGTTTAAGCTCTCTTGTCTCAAGAAGACGTGAATTGATTGCATCAACGAGAAAACTTGCATTGGCAAAAAACAGGGGACCCTCAAAACGTATCAAATCAATATATTTACAGGTTAAAAGACCGTGGACAGCACTTGCACGCAATTCATGATCAACGGAACGGGAAAGAGACGAAAGCCTTGGCCGCATGCTCTTGTAAAGATAAACACCGAGAGAAAGCGCAACCCCGATATAGATCCCCTCTTCAAGGTGAGGAGCGGCTATCAGGGTGGCGCAGAAGGTTATAACGGAAATAACTCCGTCATACCACTGTACCTGCCATGCATGAATAAAACCTTTTACATTAACAAGTCCAATTACAGCCATCATGATAATGGCAGCAAGTACTGCCTGGGGCAGATGGTAGAGAAGAGGCGTAAAAAATAAAAGGGCAATTATTACAACAGCACTTGTCACAACACTTGAGACTCCTGAAACAGCACCTGACTGAAGATTGACGGCACTTCTTGAGAACGAACCTGATACGGGATAACTTTTGGTAAATGAACCTATAATATTGGCAAGCCCCTGGCCTATAAGCTCCTGGTTGGGATCTATTCTCTGACCGGTCTTGGATGCCATGGCTTTGGCAATTGCAATTGCCTCCATAAAACCAAGAAGAGAAATAATTATCGCAAATGGAAGAAGTTGCATAAAAACAGAAAATTTAAGTTGCGGGATACTGAAATCAGGAAGTCCCTTTGGTATGGAACCCACAACGGCTCCGCCACCAATCATAACAATGGCCTTTTCATTAAGCAGCTTATTTCCAATTTTTATCCTCCACACCCTGTGATCCGATTTTAAGGAATTCTCCTGCAGATCTTTTTCCGGATAAAAAACTATTGTTTTGTTATCCGATTTAACAGCTGTAAATTTTATACTTCTCAATTTTGTTCTTAAGTTATGGGAATGTTCCTTTAATTCTCCAATTTTATATCCTGCAATGGATATTTCATGATTCAAATGAAGGATCTTCTCGGAAATACCATGCCCCTTATGGGATGATTCCTCGGATTTTAGCTCTGCGATAATTTTTGTTCTGGCTTCACTTATCCTGCTGATTTCTTTTATGGTTCTGTTAAACTGATTTATATCCTTTTGAACCTCCATTGAGGCAATATCAGAAACAGGAAGGCTTTTATTGTAATCAAAACCTGTAAGCCAGGACACAAAGGTGGTTACAACAACAGCCACCAAAACATATGGAATTTTAGGATTAATCCGTTTTAAAACATACATCATAATGATTGCGGAAATACCCATTAAAAAAGTTGGCAGATGTGTATATGCAAAAGCTGCTTTAACCACATCGATAATTGTCTGATAATGGTGAGAAGCTTTATCAACATAAACACCGAACAACTTGGAAAACTGGGAAGATGCAATGATTATGGCCGCGGCATTTGTAAATCCGTTTACAACGGGATGGGATAAAAAATTTACAATAAGCCCCAAACGTAACACACCGAGCATAAGCTGGAAAATACCAACTGTAAGTGCAAGCATTACAGCGTAAATGATAAAAGCACTGCTGCCTGCAGTGGCGAGCGGTTCAAGGGAAGCTGCTGTCATAAGGGACACAACTGCAACAGGACCCGTAGCAAGCTGGCGGCTTGATCCAAAAAGCGCGGCAATCATGGGGGGCATGAATGCTGCGTAAAGGCCATAATATGCTGGCAAACCGGCAAGCTGAGCATATGCCATTGACTGGGGAATCAATACAAGAGCAACGGTCATGCCGGCAATAAAATCTATTTTAAATTTAATAAAATTATAACCCTGAAACCAAAATAAAAAAGGAAATATTTTATCTATCATTATTTAATTCCAGTTTAAAATTATTACAATAATAAGCCCGGAATGGACATGCGCTTTTTTATAACTGCCATGACATGGCCGTTATAAAAAAACAACATTAGGCTTGTTCATAAAGAAAACAAATCTATGTGTCAAGATTTATCGTTCGTAGCCATTTTGTAAATTAAACCGTTTTAGATAAAAAGATAAGGAAAGGAAATTAAAACAGGAACTGAAAATTTTACTGCTATAAGGTACCGGGGTGAAAAGTTAATAAAGCATAACAACAGGCATCACATGGGAAAGACTATCTGTTTTATGAATGCATGCCAGAAGTTGAAGGAAATGGCATTCCTTTAACTGCAGCCCGTGAAAGGGCTGCAGGAATATATGCAATACATATGCATAAATAAAAAAATAAACTGACTGCTCTATGAAGGCCGGGTAAAAATGATCATATACAACAAATACGCCCACTCAAATCTGAGGCATTTAAATCTTTTTATTTATCTAATAATTTTTTAACGCAGGCCTTGAGATCTGCAATTTTTATCGGTTTGGCAAAAAAGTCATCGGCTTTTCCACGAAACGCCTTTATTGATGTGTCCATGCTGGCAAAAGCTGTAACCATTATCACCTTGGTCTCAGGAGATTCTTTTTTTATTGTTTGAAGCACTTCCATGCCATCAATATCTTTCATTTTCAGATCAGTAATTACAAGATCAAATTCTTCTTCATTTAATCTTTCAAGAGCCGGCTTTGCGTTTAGGAAAACTTCAACAATATACCCGTCAGGCTCAAAATTTGCTTTTATCATTTTCCCGACAATATTCTCATCATCAATTGCCATTATTCTGTAACCACTGCCCATCTTAATCCTCCTTTAAAGTGTAAACTGGTAATTCTATAATAAAAGTTGTTCCAACTCCAATTTCGCTTTTTACGTTAATTGTTCCTTTATGTTTCTCTATTATCCCGTAAACTATGGATAACCCGAGCCCGGTGCCTTCCGTCCCCTTTGTGCTGAAAAAAGGATCAAAAATATTATTTAAAAACTCCGGCTCTATTCCTTTACCTGTATCATGAACTTCAAGTGTTATATATTTATCATTTTCTTTATATCTTGTTTTAACAAAAAGCATCCCTCCAGGTGACATGGCCTGAATGGCATTGGTCTCAAGGTTAACTATCACCTCCTGAATTTTATTTTTATCAATAAAAACAGGCGGCAGATCTTTCTGAAGGTCAAATTCACTTTTTATTCCTGAAACATGAAGCATATTATTAACAAGCCTGTGAGAATTTCTGATTACGCTGTTCAAGGATGCGATATTAAAATCTTTACCCTTGGGTTTGGAAAAATCGAGGAGATCCTGAACAATATCCTTTATTCTCTCTGTTTCGTTGAGAACAGTATTTACATAATCCAGCCTGTCCTCTTTGGAAAGACTATCGTAGATGCTTAAGTATGTCTGGGCAATCATTGAAATATTATTAAGTGGATTGCCAAGTTCATGTGCAACTCCCGCAGTAAGGATACCAAGGGAGGCAAGTTTTTTAGATTGAACAAGCTGTTCCTCACGGTTCTGGAGTTCTTCACTCATGGAATTGACAGCAAGCATGACAGAACCGAATTCATCGTTTGATATTTTTTCATTTATTTTTTCAAAACTTCCCTTTGAGATGGCTTTAGCAGTTTTCTCGATTTTCCTTAAAGATCTGAACAATTTCGAAAAAAACAGGTAGGTTGCTGCAATGGCAGCAAAAATTATGATACAGAAAAAGTATAACAATGTTTTTCTTGAAGCGGAAATAATCTTATTAACTTTTTCCCTCTCAAGCCTTGTTATATTCTCTGAAAACCGTTTCAAAGAATGCCCGGCATCCCGTACATCAGCTTCCATACTTTTTGGACTGCCGGCAGTTTCTATTTTTAAAATCTCATTTTTATAATTATTAAAAAACCCATGCAGTTTATCAAACTCCTGCCTGCCAACCGACTTGATAATATTAAATTTAAGGCTTTGAATCATCTCCCCGTTTTTAACTAATTCATTTTTAATTTTCAAAACGGCTGATTTGTCACCATATAAAAAATAGTTCTTTTCTGAAAGCCTCATCTTTAATAAAGATGCATTAAAAGTGTCTGCTATTTCAACAAAATGGAGCTTATCATGGATAAGATTGAATTCATGATAGGAAAAAACAGCTACAAGAGCGATGGAGATAATAGCAAGAGCATTACCTATGATTATTTTATGAACTACTTTCATTGCCGTTCTTCCTTAAATTACTATCCCGGATTTGCATGCTATTATGGAAAAAAACCAGCGCTCTTACCAACACCTGATTCCATGAATCAGGTCTGTCAGACAGATATTACATTCACAAGGATATTCTGTCCTTCGGGAATCTCCATTTCAGCAATTATGGCATTAATATCATCAACTACAGCTCCTTCCTGCTTTAAACTCCTCTCGATACGTACAACAATATTACTATCCTCAACAACCACATCAATATCAGAATAAAAATTCATCAAATCTGACTTCATCTTTGCCGCAAGGCTGTTTTGTTCCAGGATGCGCTTAGATTCTTCTGTGGTTTGAAAGGCAGGAAGTTTCACGGTCTCTAAGATTCTTTCCACGGCATCATCAACTGACATTCCACCGATAACAAGGGTAAGATCATACATACTCGTATTCCAGGGATCTTGATCGTAGAAGTAACTAGCCCATTTTTTTCTTTCTTTATCAAATTTTTTGATATTTTTTTTAGCTTCGTTTTCCGATACTTTTTCCCTTTCCACCTCTATTTTGACACGTTCCTCAATATTTGCAGAAATAATAACCCTTAAAATATTTGGAACACCTTCAAGCAGGAGATGACCTGCAAGGCCGTGGTAAACAACATTATCCCTTGCTGCATATTCGAGAAGTGCAGACCTGATATATGCCAGATATTTTTTCTTACCATAACTGAAATGGTCAAAAAGCGAAGGCGCATCTTCTATTGCCTGCCTCAACCAGTTTTCCGGGATATCATATTGCTGTGAAGCAAGACTTATAATTTCCTGTGAAATACATTGATAGTTCAGCTCACGCGCCACTTTTTCCGCAATCATTCGCCCGTGACTGTAAGAAGCCCTGGTAATGGTAATAACAGGCATGAAATCCTCCTTTGTATTATATGCTGAAATCTATAAATATTAATTTTATCGAAATGTATTAATATTATTTTAAGTTGTCAATATTATAAATATTATCTTATGAATTATGGTAAATATTCAACCTTATCATGTAAATTTTGGAAAGTGCTTCATGTTCGCCTATTTGGGACTGCAAAAGCATACTAATGCTATTGTGAAGGCCAAAATAGGTGAAGATAAAAGTGCTGGCCGAATATTTACGAATTATGAGGGCATTGGAATTATTCCAAGTATTGCAATTAAGACAACAATCCCGCCGATGAGTGCCAGAGTACCGTAAACCTTGTCTTTTTCCTTAAAAAGAGCAGCCGAAGAGAGAAGAAGTGCCGGCAGCACGGCAAAAACACCAAGGGAAAGTCCAAAAGCGGTCAATCCGTCACCCGTTGTTAAGTGGGCAAGATACCAGTGCCCCATTGGCAGGGCTCCGGTTGCCCCCTTCCAGATCTCGTGGATCGACTCTCCCTTCCATATTGATGACAGCCAATATGATGCCGGTATATAATTATCCCCGAGAAATGCCAGCACTGAGCCGATAATTACGATTACAGAGCCAAGTAAAACTCCCCAGTAAACAATTTCTCCATATATTAATGCGGCCAGCTGCGCTTTAGGTTTTTTTTCTTCCATGTTTTCCTCCTTTAAAAGGGCAGAGTAATTCCAAATGCTCCCTCAACTCCACGCATAATCAGCTTTATTGAAGAAACAAGTAAAATAACAATTAAAACTTTTCTTACAAAACCCGCTTTTATCCTGATTAAAAGATAGGCTCCGAGAATTCCGCCTACAACCTGGCCAAGCATCCAGGGTGCTGCAAAGATTGCAATCAATGCTCCGTATGTTATATATGTCCAGATTGCAGTGGCATTACTTATGGCAAGCAGAACCCCGCTGCAGGCTGCAGCTATCTTAACCGGCGCCATCATGACAAGATTAAGTGTCGCCGTGAGAAATGCACCTCCGCCAAGACCGAAAAAACCGGCAATAAACCCGAGAGCAATAAACATGATTCCGCCGGGAATAGCCCTTGTAAGATTGTAATGCACGACCTTTCCAAGAGATGCTTCCCAGTAGAAACCGTTTAATCCGAGTTTCTTTGAAAGAGGATCAATACTTTTCGGTTCGGGATATTCGGTTTTACCTCCGCCGGATACTAAGAAATAAGCAACGACAAGCATTAAAATACCAAGTGAAAGACGTACATAACCATCTCCCACAGGTCCCATGTATTTATGCAGATATATGGCAGCGACACTTCCTGCAAGAGCCCCTACGGTAATTGGAACACCGCAGTAAAATACCAGTTTTAAATCGGCAAGCTTTGTCCTCATAAAAGGACCCGATGAAATCAATCCGCTGAACATTGCCACAACAAGGCCGGTTGACCTGACCACAAGACTGTCTATGTGGGTAAAGCCAAGCATAATAGGCGTAAAAATAACTCCTCCGCCAATTCCCCCGATAACTGCAAGCATTGCTATTGCAGTACTGATCACAAAGGAAGCAACAATTATAATCCACATATCCGACGGGCTCAACACCTGACTGGGCTGGATTTTTGAAAAAATGCCCATGACAGCATAACCGGCAATAATCAGCACAATGAGCAGGGTCAATTCAGGAACACTTGTCAAAAGACTCCATATTATCCCTCTATTCTTTTTCTTTACTTTTTCCATATTTTCTTCTCTCTGCATTTTTTATGATATAAACGTCATTTATTCCGTTTATTTCATAATTTCTTAGAATCTGTGATTCTTTGAGGCAAATCCTTAGGGTAAAACCCGATCCACCCCATGGTGGTTACCAAAAATATAATTTTTTCAGATTGGAACAACAAGGGTTTCAATCTGAAACGTTAAAAGGCCTGAGTGTTATTATACTGATGATTTAACCTTGTCAAATGGTTTTTGTAAAAATTATTTACCCCTGTCAGTGTTCCTTATTAATATGACACTGCTTTATTTTCATCTGACAAACAGCTATGATTTACGGGCTTCTACCTTCTTTTATCTGCAATCTGCAGACTATTTTTTTTCATTTTGTTCCTTGTGAATAAAGCTTGGACAAAAAACATGAAAATTTTTCTTAGCCCTGTATTCTCAACCCTGTGATTGTTGAAAATCATCGGTTTTAGTGCGGATAAAAAACAAAATTCTGATTATTGTTGTAGTTGCTATTAATAATAAATTATGAGAGAAATAATCATCTAAAAATATTCACCTTTGGTGCTGGCATACTTTTTGGATACAACATCTATGAATAATCATAGTACCGCCATGTAAGTACCGCCATGTAAATTTAATTTTGGGCTTATTCACCAGGAGGAATAATGGCAATTATAACAATTTTCAGCGCTGATTTCTGTAAAGAAGATAAATTGATCAATACACTTAGCGAAAAGACAGGTTTTAAGCTTACTTCAGTTGACCAGATTCTTTCCGAAGCTGCAACCCTTTCCGGAATGGATAAAACCAAGGTAAAAAAAGCTCTCAGTTTTAAAACATCTGTTTTTGAAAGATTTACCCATGAAAAACAGTTTGCACTTGCATATATTAAACTTGTTCTTTCAAAAATGCTCATGGTTTCAGCAGGCAGGGATCTTATTTTGAACGGATATGCCACCCAGCTTATCCCAAGGGAGATAACCCATTTCTACAGGGTAGGCCTTATATCCGACATGCAGTCCAGGATAAAAAAAATGATGGAAACAGATCAAATTTCCGAAAAAGAAGCTGAAAAAGCAATAAAAAAACTTGATACGGAACAGCTGCAGTGGCTTGCGAGGTACTGTGAGATTGACGACCCGTTTAATCCTGCTGATTATGATCTTATAATTCCAATGAATAAAGAATCGGTTGAAGATGCTTCTGATCTTATCATCAGCCACATAGATGATGATATTTTCCAGCCCAATGCTGCGTCACGCCAGGCGATAAGAGATTTTAATCTCCAGGCCACCGTTGAGGTTGCCCTTGCAGCAAAGGGGCACAATGTCATTGTCCACGCCAATCGCTTTAAAATTAATATCCTGATCAACAAAAACGTTACAAGGCTTGGCCGCCTTGAGAAAGAGCTGCGCTCCATTGTATCCCAAGTGGATGGAGTTGAGGAAATTGAAATCGGAGTAAGCAAACATTTCCACAAAAATGATATTTACAGAAAATATGATATGACCCTGCCTTCGAGGGTTTTACTTGTTGATGATGAACAGGAATTCGTTGAAACCCTTTCAGATCGCCTGATCCTGAGGAAAATGGGTTCTGCCGTTGCCCATGATGGTGAATCAGCTTTAAAGCTTATTGAAAACGATCCACCCGATGTAATGGTCCTGGATCTGAAAATGGAGGGTGTTGACGGTATCGAGGTTTTAAGAAGAGTCAAGCAGGACAATCCTTCAATTGAAGTTATTATCCTTACAGGGCACGGTTCAGAGGATGATAAGGAAAAATGTATGGAACTCGGGGCATTTGCCTATCTGCGCAAACCCCTTGATATATCTGAATTAAGTGCTGTTATCAAAAAGGCAAATGAAAAAATTAAAGCGTAAAAGAGTTCTATGCTATTTCCCTTTAAAATAATTCCCGACTTCTGGTATCACAAAGAACGTATTGTCGGGGAAAAGGGCGGACAATATCTTTTTCGAAAAAAATGGATTCTCATTGTTCAGGCTTTATGCCTGATAACAATTGTACCCCTTGCTGTTTACACATGGTTTTTCTATCAGGATAACAGAACACAGGCCATAAACGATCTGCTTGAAGAAACAACTGCATTAACGGAAAATTCTGCCGTTGATTTTGAAGTGTTTCTAAAGCAGTATGTCACGTCCCTGAAAATTATCAATTCCATGTATGGAGTTGAAAGTCTCCTTAACAGGGGTATTCTTAAAAAAATTTTAAAAAAAATATCGAAAACCGACGATCTTTTTGTTGATCTAAGTGTTATTAATGAAAAAGGCAAATCCCTTAATTCCTGCTGTACTGATAACTTTAAGTCCGGTTTTAAAAGGAATAACTCGACAATAGATTATGATAACAAGCAATTTATTACCGGTCATATGGTTACAGAAAAAAGAACAAAAAAAATTTTTGTAAGTATCCGTATAAAAGGAAATGACAAAGGCAGGCTGTATTTAAGGGGAATTCTTGATCCTCTGGCGGTTAATAAATTTCTTTCAAAACTTAAACTGGAAAATATCACAGATATATTTATTTTTGACAAAACAGATCACTTGATTACCACCTCAGCCTGTTTTGGCGCTCCAGGCACAACAATTCCACTGATAAAATCAAAAATTTTCCCCACGGCAAGGTTAATCAGCAACCCGAAAAAGAACACAAAAGGGAAAGATCTTCTTTTCAAGGGAGTTACAACAATAAAGGGCACTTCCATGAAACTTGGCCTTATAATGTCAAATGCGGGTTTTATAAAATTTATGCACAGAATTCGCCGCCACATTATTATTATGGTTTGTCTTTCTGTATTTTTTGTTTTACTTGCAGTTCTCATTCTATCAACCTATGTTGTACAGGTACTTTATATTGCTGACAATACAAGAAAAGAATATCTCGACAGAGTTACAAGCACAGAAAAACTGGCATCCATTGGTAAACTTGCCACAGGTGTTGCCCATGAAATCAACAATCCCCTTGCAATTATTAATGAAAAAGCAGGCATGCTCCAGGACCTTTTTACATTTACTGAAGAATATGAAGAAGACAAGCTGCTTATTTCAATAGTGTTTTCAATTAAGTCTGCAGTTAAAAGAGCCGGAGAAATAACCCATCATCTCCTTGAATTTGTCAGGAAAATGAATATTTCAGTTGAACGTATTGACGTGGAAAACCTCGTCAGGGAGACAATAGCTCTTGTTGTCAAGGATGCTGAAGCACAATGCATTTCCATTGACATTGATATATCTGACAATGTCCCTGAAATTATTACCGACCGGGGAATACTTCAGCAGATAATCCTTCACCTTGCAAATAATGCAATCTTTGCCATGAAAAAAGGTGGCAATTTAAGTATTACAATTCATAAAAACATAAGGGAACAGGGAATAGTCATCATTATCCAGGATACTGGATGTGGTATTTCCACGAAAAATCAGAAAAAAATATTTGAGCCCTTTTTCACGACAAAGCCGACTGGTACAGGTCTGGGGCTTTCCGTTACATACGGACATGTAAGGGAACTTCAGGGAAAAATAAAAGTGAAAAGTGAAATTAATAAAGGAACAACCTTTATCCTTTACCTTCCTGACAGGATTCATTCAGAAAAACAGGAAGGACAGGAGAAAAAAAGTGCAATATGTAAATAACGGCGTCCATTATCCATAAGGATACCGGAAAAAATTTATATTTATTTAAAAATGGAGGTTTTGTATTGAAGTCAAGAATAAATCAACTGTTTTTTGTACTTTCTGCGGTAACGGTTTTTGTACTCCTTATATCATCAAATCCAGCATTCGCAGCAACAGAAAAAGCTATAAAAACCGTTATATTTACCCCGCAGATGGGTATTGTAATGGGCGTGCTTGTACTTGCAATCCTGCTGTTTATTTTTGAATTTGTAAGGGTTGACGTTGTGGGTATTATCATGATGGTTATCCTGCCTATTCTCGGAGTGGTAACACCAAAGGAGGCGATCAGCGGGCTGTCCAGTAATGCCGTTGTTTCAATTATTGCAGTGATTATAATTGGTGCAGGATTAGATAAAACAGGATGCATGAATATCCTGGCAAGAAAAATCCTTAAAATAGCAGGAAAGGCTGAAAGCCGCATTGTTACCCTTATATCAGGAACAGTTGCAGTCATTTCAAGTTTTATGCAGAATATCGGTGCAGCTGCCCTTTTCATGCCGGCAGCCATCAGGATCGGCAAACAGACCGGCATTCCAGTTTCAAGAATTCTCATGCCCATGGGATTCTGTGCCATTATCGGCGGAACCATAACCCTTGTGGGGGCAAGTCCTACAATCCTTTTAAATGATTTGATTGATCAGGCAAATTCCCTTGGGTTCATGCCTGAAAAAATCAAACCCTTAGGCCTTTTTACCCAGACACCAATTGGCATAGCTCTTGTGGCAAGCGCAATTATCTATTTTATTTTCCTTGGACGTTTCGTTTTGCCGGCAAAATCTGAAGATGAGGAAGATACCGGCCTTGTACCGGCATCCATTGCAGATACTTATTACATGATTGACACAATATATGAAATAGAAGTCCCGGATGACTTTGACGGTACAAAAACTTTGCAGCAGCTTGGAATCAGGGAAAAATTCTATATCAATATTATTGCCATCTACCACCGCAGTAAAAAATCAAAAACACTTGCACCCCGCAGAACAGACCGTCTTGAACCGGGAGATACCTTTGCAGCCATTGCCCGGAGCAAAAAAAGCGTTGAAAAGTTTGCAGAAGCCATGGGTTTTACGTTAAAAAGCGGCCTTGACAGGTTTGCAGAAGATCTTTCCCCGAACAACTCAGGACTCATGGAAGGTATAATAACGGATCGCTCCGAGCTTGTGGGTAAAAAAATCAGTGAGATACACTTTACAGAGGCCCTTGACACTGTTCCCATTACAATATGTACCGATGGTGTATGTCATTTCAATGACCTTTCAGATCATGTTTTCAGAACAGGAGACGCTGTTTTGATGTTTGGAACATGGAAGGTCTTTTACTGGCTGAAGACCAAGAGCACATTTACCTTTACAACTGAAATAAAAGGCGAATTGATTCGTGAAAACAAGGCAGGAGCTGCAATATTCTGGCTTGGCCTGGCCCTGGCACTTGTACTGGGATTCACACCTTTCATGGAACTTATAGGGTTTCCGGATATGAAATTGTCTCTTTCCGTCTGCCTGCTAACAGGTGCCCTTGGTATGATTCTATCAAAGGTTTTAAGTATTGATGAAGCATATGATTCCGTTGACTGGATGACTGTATTTCTTCTCGGGGGGCTTATCCCCTTAGGGCTTGCTTTTCAGAAAACAGGGGCTGCCGAGTTCATAGCCAATACCATTATGACGGCAATAGGGTCGGTACCAACCATTGTTTTTCTTCTTGTTGTAGGTATTTTAACCTCCTTTTTCACCCTTGTTGTTTCCAATGTGGGCGCAACTGTCCTGCTTGTACCCCTTTGCATGTCCATGGCTGTAAAGGCAGGCGCTGACCCGAGGACTACGGCTATGGTTGTGGCCCTTGCAGCTTCCAACACCTTTGTTCTGCCAACGCACCAGGTAAATGCTCTTATCATGAGACCGGGAGGGTATAAAACACTTGATTATGCAAAGGCAGGAGCGGGCATGACCGTTCTGTTTCTTGTGGTTTTAATCGGTATGCTGTATCTGTTTTATTGATAATAACGATAATCACTACGCAAGGGAACTTCCAAAAAATAATCTATTCAGAAAAGTACAATTACACAGGCAGAACAAAACAAAAAAAGCAGATAAACTCATACAGAGATAAACTGAAAAATTGCAGGACAGGCAAAAATGAGCCTGTCCTGCAGATATTTGACAAAAAAGCCCTGCCCATTTTTCATACACCCTGCAGATTTTCATATATATTGTCGTTATACCCGACAAACATTGTATTTCCCACTTTTACTGCAGGGGATCTGAGATTGCCGGTCCTGCCAAGGCACACTTTTAAAATTGCCTCTTTTTCATCCTGCCCCGGTTTAAATTCGATGATTTTCTTGCCCCTTCCTGCATATATAATGTCAAAGGAGCTGAGAAGATCCCATGCAGCATCCTTTTTTATGGTATCTTTTCTTGCATCGGCTATCTTGTTTAATTTTAAATTGTTCTGCTCAAAATACTTTTGAGCTTTTGCACATGATTGTCAGCCTTTCCTCAAGTACGCCCAGTCTATGTTCATCATATTTCCCATTTCACTGCTAAAAAAATAATAACATGTTTCAAATTTAATTCTGCACTGCAGACCAGAAACAGATCCTAATCTGCAGGCAAAAGTCAGTTAAAGTCCTTCAATAACTTTGAAAGCTGCGTCAAAATCAGGATCATCTACAATATCAGGCACCTGTTCAGTATAAACAACCCTGCCGCCGGAATTAATTATAACAACAGCCCTTGATAATAATCCTGCAAGTGGACCCGTGGTAATTGTCACACCGTAATCTTTTCCAAAATCACCGGACCGGAAAACAGAAGCTGATATAACATTTTCAAGGCCTTCAGCTTCACAGAAACGCTTGTGTGCAAAAGGAAGATCCGCTGAAATGCATAATACCACGGTATTTTTAATCTCACTTGCCATCTGGTTAAAACGCCTTACGGAAGCAGCACATACCGGTGTATCAAGACTTGGAAATATGTTTAAAACAATAGTTTTACCTTTATATTCCCCAAGAGTTATATCAGTTAGATCTGCGTTCACAAGGCAGAAGTCCGGCGCCATGGTATCTTTTGCCGGAAGTTTACCTATAGTTTCAATGGGATTTCCCTGTAAATTAATTTTAGTCATTTTCTTCTCCTTTTTTGATAACTGCCATGAGGCAGATCTGTTTTTATTGCCTGATAATATTATCAAGGGCCTGGTGAATTTCTTTATACTCAAACACAAATCCTTCTTCCATGAGCTTTTCCGGAACAACCCTTTGGCTTTCAAGGAGCGCGGAACCAAGTTCGCCCATGATCAATCGCAGAATAAAGCCCGGAGCAGGTATAAACGAAGGCCTGTTCATAATTTTTCCAAGGGCCTTTGCGAAATCTTTCTGCCGGACAGGAACAGGAGCACTAAAATTCAACACTCCTTTTCCTTTACGTCCTTCAAGCAGAAAATCAACTGCTGAAGCAAGATCCTTTATATGAATCCAGGGGAACCACTGCTTTCCATTTCCAAGGGGGCCTCCTGCAAAGCACTTAAAGGCCGGAATCATCTGTGCAAGCGCTCCTCCGTTTTTTCCGAGAACCACACCAAAACGCATTATAGAAACCTCTGCCCCCTTTTCTTCACCCTTAAAGGCCTGTCTTTCCCAGTCTTCACATAAATGCGCAAGAAACCCTGTTCCAGGCAGAGATTTTTCATTTAATATTTCATCCCCCCTGTTTCCATAGCAGCCTGCAGCAGAAGTACTTAGAAAAGTTATTTTTCGGTCCCGAGGAAGTGCATTGATCAGATTACGGGTGGTCAACACCCTGCTGTCATACATGAGAGATTTATATTTTTTTGTCCATAACCTGAAAATGTTCCTGCCTGCAAGATTAATGACAGCATCAACATCTTTTAATGATTCCTGCCATTTTCCTTTAAGGCTTGTGTTACAGGAAAGCAGTTCAAAACCATCTCTTCCCACACATATATGTCCTGTGGAAGTTCCCGCAGCAATTATACCATGACCTTTATCTAATAGATGGCGGCACAGATATGTCCCCACAAAACCCGTTCCACCTGAAATAAATATTTTCATTGTATCTCCCTTCTCAAAATGAATCAATATTGTCCCATTGCCCATATTCTCTGCTATGGTGTATGCCACAAGTTTATCATTTATGCTGATTGCACCGCCTGTTATATTTTCAAGCCGTTCCCATGCCTGTAAAATCCTGTAAATCACCCTGTTTTCCGCATTCAGTGAATCAATAGATTCACAGTCACGCCATTCACACCAGTTCTCCTGCATGTCAAGGGCCTTGTCCACAAGATCATATGTGAACCTACGATATTGAAATTTATTTAGTTTTTTGAACCGGCTGATACGGTTTTTCTTTTTATAAAACATCTTCCCTTTAAGTTCTATAAGTTCACGGCAATCATAAATATAATCCCAGTCCCCCCTTGATTCATGAATATTAAACTTTATTCCCCTGTCCTTCCATATACTGGAAAGCATGGCGGGAACACGGACAAAAACTGTGGAAGGCTGATAATATTGGTCAAGCACCAATGCCATTGATATACTCCGGTAATTTTCATGTTTGCAGTCTAAAATAAGCAAAGAACGTACCGTAATTTCAGAAAAAACCCGGAACCTGAAAAAGCAAAGACCCGAAAGCAATCCCCCAATATTTTTAACTTGAAAGCCTGTTATTCTGTATGTATGATGCCGGTGATGATCTTGAATCCGTAGATAAATGTATTTTATCTCATATTTCAATGGATGTTCCACGTTCATGGTGGCTTAACGTTCATGTTGGTTTAGTGCAGGGAGAAAAACAAATGAAAGATACTGAGATTGACAGATTCCGCTATTTTTTAAAAGACCATGTCCGGTTGACAATAGATTTCCGCAGGACCGATCAGAGCATGGGAATAGCTCCACCTCCCCTTGAAAAACCATATTCTGAGGATGCAGAACGTATCGATCTGATACGGCCTGACCAGTGGACCCGGATTCAAAACATTCCATTGACAGCAGCTTTTAAAAACAGAAAAAGCCATCGCGTGTTCAAAAAAGAGCCGTTAAACCTTGAAGAAATCTCATTTCTTCTCTGGGCAACCCAGGGCATCAGGCAGGCAGCAGGTCCGGGTACGGCCCTGAGGACAGTTCCTTCAGCAGGTGCGAGGCATTCATTTGAAACATACCTTGCGGTTCTTAATGTAGAAGGCCTGCAAAAAGGATTATACAGGTATTTACCCGTTGAGCATCAACTGATTTTTGAGCATGCCGATCCAGATCTTAATAGAAATATTTCAGAAGCCGCCTATGGCCAGTCCTTTGTGGGGCGATCATCTCTTGCTTTTCTGTGGACATCCATTCCATATCGCATGGAGTGGAGGTATCACACAGCAGCCCATAAAGTGATCGCAATAGATGCCGGCCATGTCTGCCAGAATTTATACCTTGCCGTTGAGGCCGTGGGTGCAGGAACATGTGCAATAGCAGCTTATAACCAGGAGTTAATGGATGACCTTATCCATGTGGACGGCAAAGATGAATTCTGCGTATATATGGCAGCAGTTGGTAAAATATAACGGCAATGAGGCCGGGATGGTGGCACTCAAACGGCCATGAGGCTGATTTGGATTGGCCTGGATTTGTCTCAAAGAATCAAAGATTCTGACAAAAAATGAAAGTCACACGTTTTTTTAAAAAGACTTTCTTATAACGGCCATGAGGCCGAGCTGGACTGCGCTGCGGAGCCTCACAACGAACATAGAAAAAGCATTTGTGACTCTGTCAAAATAAAGCTCTTTCATATAAACCGTCATGAGGCGGATCTGAATTTGCCCAACCGCCTCTCAACAAATAATGGGCTGAAAGCACGAAGCCAATAGAATACTGTAACTTTGCATTCTATTTCTTATAAATTCCTTAAAATTCACCTTAACCCTGTCCTTTTACCTGAAA
>WFQS01000483.1 GCA_015486915.1 Desulfobacteraceae bacterium | reverse complement strand
GTCCTCATGAAGGACGGACAGATAGTGGATGATAAAAATAAAGTTTGAACTGCAGGGCTAAGGATCGAAAATTTTACATTTTAAAAGCTGATTCATCCTCTACGGCTGCGTTGTAAGGGAACTGGAAGAAAATAATATACGTATATCGTGCGGTACTTTTGTTCGTTTTCAAGGCGTGATGACAGGTGCATAGTCGAACTATGTGCCTGTTATCACAACAGAGAAAACGGGCAAAAGGGCAAACAGGATGCGTAAATTATTTTTTGGAAGTTCCCTAAAAGACAGACATATGTTTAAGATTTTAAAGCCAATCAGTTAGATGCATACCACTGGAATCCGCTGTGAAAATAAGCGGTGATAACAAATTGATACACACACAAAATTGCCTGACATCGATTTTTTTTAATAAGAAAGAGCTCTATTTTGACAGAGCAACAAATATTCTTTCTATGTTCGTCAAAATCTCTGACTTTTTGAGGCACCGCAGCGCAGTTCAGCTCGGCCTCATGGCCGTTATAAAAACTGTCGCTTTTTATCTCATTGCCTTTTTTATATTGCAGTTAATTTTTTTAAATATTTTTCATAACCTTTCATGGGCAGCATCTGACAACACCTGTAATTTGTTTAAGACAATTGAAACTGACTGGGGCGGTCAGATCAGGCTGCAGGGGGCAGTTTCATGGCAGGATAAAGATTCTATTTATGCATTTGTGGATGAAAAAAATCCCAACTGTGATGCTGATGTGGATTTCCGCCTTAAAAACACAACTTATTTTACCGATCACATTTATTCAACCATACATTATGAGAACGTTATAAAAGGCGGAGAAATACAGAGAAAACTGCATAAATTAAAACGCATCTATGCGGATTCATCATCAGGAACAGGGCCTTTTACTTCTTTTTACATGGGTGATAACACCATTAATGATGACAAACGTTTTTTTAACCTGACCAAAATCATAAAAAAGGCACGAAACTATTCTATTTATCATCGTCTTGACCGTTTTTCCCTTACCTTTAATCCCCGCTGGGGAATGATCCGCATTGGAAGACAGTCTGTAACCTGGGGAAACGGTCTGATTTTCAATCCCATGGACCTGTTCAACCCCTTTGCCCCGACGGATATCATTCGGGATTATAAAATTGGCGATGACATGATTTATAGCGAGATACCCCTGAAAAATACTGGAAATTTACAATTCCTTTATGTGCCCGGCCGGAATGATTCAAACGGGCATATAACATACTCAAGTTCGTCGGCAGCCGGAAAATTACATATATCGTTTGGAACCACTGAATTTGATATCATGGCAGCCCATCATTTTGATGACTTTATTACAGGACTTGGCAGTACCGGATATTTCATGAATGCTGCATGGCGCGTGGATGCAACCGTAACTTTTACAGACAGGGAAACTGATTTTATATCCCTTGTGGCAAACATGGATTATTCATGGGTGTGGTTGAATAAAAACATTTATGGTTTTATGGAGTTTTATTTTAATGGTGCGGGAAAAAATGACACTTCTGCGGCTATGTCGGACCCTTTGTTAGTTCAACGTCTGATGCGTGGTGATATATTTTTCCCGGGTCGCATGTATTTTGCAACAGGTACACAGATTGAAATAAATCCCCTTGTTAATTTTTATTTTACCATGATCAATAACATTTATGATTATTCATGCATTTTTCAGCCGAGAATTTTATGGGATATTACAGGGAACCTGCAGTTCACCCTTGGGGGTAATTTTTATTGTGGAGGAAAGGAAACTGAATTCGGCGGTTTTACAATACAAAATACAGATTATATTTACAGTCCTTTAAATAGTATTTATGTATGGTGGACCTATTATTTCTGACATTATTTTATCATGAAAAAAATGTCCCCTTTATTTTTCAATTTTCAGTTTTAATATTTTTTAACCGCAAAATACACTGAAAAATAGAAATAAAGTACAAAAATTATAAACTGATTTTTAAGATTTATGAAGGATGCGTAAAAAGTCCTGTTTTGTATTTATGACATAAATCAATTTGATATAGAAAAAATTACTTGTCGGGTCAGCTTGACATTATTTTTTTAATTCATTAGAACAGTTATTTAAATTTTAGCAGGTTAATATATATAAGATTCAATAATTGTTTTTATTAATTAAAAATTAAAGGAGGATGTCCATGACCGATATTAATTCAGATCCCTTTGCCCTTGATCAGGATCAAAAGGCCCGTTTTATTGGCGATATGTTCAACCGAATTGTGGTTCACTATGCCCTGTGGTTCACCGAGGTAAGACACCAGATGGGCATGGATAAAGCTCTTGAAGCACTGGAAACGGCAACAAAGAGAGGCGTTGATATCCAGATGAAACGGCTTTCAAAGGTTTTGGGTTTTGAAACAAAAGATGGACTCCCAAGTGCTCTTTTTGATATGGATACCGATACCCAGTCTGAGCTTATGAAGGCTGTTGGTAAAAACTGGCTTGTAAATGACGGAGTCTGGTTCCAGGCCGTGGAATTTGACAGGGGTATGACAGATGCAAAGCGGTGCAATGATTCCTGCTGGGCACAGTTTTCACCCTATGAGGCAAGGGCCATTAAAAACTTTCTCAATCTTCCTGAAAATCCCGGCCTTGAGGGGTTGAAAAAAGCTTTGAATTTCAGGATGTACTCCATGATAAACAAACAGTCCATTGTTGAGGAAAAAGAAAAAAGTTTTGTTTTCCAGATGAATGACTGCAGGGTACAGTCTGCAAGGAAAAGAAAGAATCTCGATGATTATCCCTGCAAATCAGGTGGAATGGTGGAGTATAATTATTTTGCAAGGGCAATTGATTCCAGAATAAAAACAGAATGTATCGGATGCCCTCCGGATGAGCACCCTGATCAATGGTATTGTGCATGGCGTTTCAGTATTGATGAATAATTATAATTTGACTGAATCGGCGAAGCCGTTTATAATAATAAATTTGTGGAATTTATGGTGTTTATGAACTTTATTGATTCGAAAATGTCAATTTCGGATTTTGATTCTCAACTTCAATTAAGGGAAGGTTTGTACCATGGGATTAATAGCAGACAAAATTAAAGATTTTCAGGAGCGGGAAAAAAAGCTTCTCCTGATGGGGGGTGAAAAAGCCCTTGCGAAAAGACGTGAAAAAGGGAAATTAAATGCCAGGGAAAGGCTTAATCTCCTGTTTGATAAAGGGTCTTTCAGGGAAGTGGACATGTTTGTAACCCACAGATGCACCAACTTTGGAATGGAAAAAGTTGAAATTCCTGCAGATGGTGTGATTACAGGACATGGTTTAATTGATGGACGACCGGTTTTTGCCTATTCCCAGGATTTTACGGCAAGGGCAGGAAGCCTTGGTGAGATGCATGCTAAAAAAATATGCAAGGTGATGGATATGGCGCTTAAATCCGGGGTTCCTGTTGTGGGTTTAAACGATTCCGGCGGTGCAAGAATACAGGAAGGTGTTGATGCACTTTCAGGTTATGGCGATATCTTTTTCAGAAATTCATCAGCTTCCGGAGTTATCCCGCAGATCTCAGCCATCATGGGGCCAACAGCAGGCGGTGCCGTATATTCTCCCGCCATGACTGACTGGATTTTCATGGTTAAAAACACAAGCTATATGTTTATTACAGGCCCCCAGGTGATCAAATCCGTTACAGGTGAAGAAATCACCTTTGAGGAACTTGGCGGGGCCATGACTCACAATGAAAAAAGCGGAGTTGCTCAGTTTGCCTGCGAATCAGACGAAGATGCAATTGCACAGATAAGAGAACTTTTATCCTATCTTCCTGCAAACAACATGGAAGATCCACCGGTTGTTGAAACAAATGACGACCCCCACCGCATTGATGAAGCCTTAGATTCAATTATTCCGGATAATCCCAATCAGCCCTATGATATAAAAAATGTCATCACATCAATAGTTGATAATGGTAAATTTTTTGAGCCCCATCAGTATTTTGCAAAAAATATTGTGGTGTGTTTTGCAAGAATTAATGGAAGGGTTATTGGAATCATCGCAAATCAACCTGCTTTTCTTGCAGGCTGCCTGGATATAGATGCATCTGATAAGGCCACAAGATTTATAAGATTCTGTGATGCTTTTAATATACCGATGCTCACCATTGCAGATGTACCTGGTTATCTGCCGGGAAGCAACCAGGAATGGGGCGGAATAATAAGACACGGCGCAAAACTGCTCTGGTGCTATTCCGAGGCAACTGTTCCAAAACTTCTCCTTGTTACAAGAAAGGACTATGGAGGGTCATACCTTGCCATGTGTTCAAAACACCTTGGAGCTGACATGGCATTTGCATGGCCATCATCGGAAATAGCTGTAATGGGTGCTGCAGGAGCTGCAAATATCATACACAGAAAGGCGATAAAAACAGCTGATGATCCGGTTGCTGAAAGAAAGAAAAAAATTGCAGAATATGAAGAGCTTTTTTCCAATCCCTACTGCGCTGCAAGCCGTGGCCATGTGGATGCTGTAATAAGGCCTGCTGAAACAAGGTCACGCATTGCAGATGCCTTAAATGTGCTGTGTACTAAACGCGAAATGAGGCCGGCCAAGAAACACGGGAATATTCCCGTTTAAATAAGGATCGAAAATTGTATAAGTTGAACGAAATTGCTTGTCTTCCGGCCCATCTACTTCGTTGCATCAAAGGCCGAATACGTTTAGTATGCAACCTTTAATGCGCCTTGTACATGGGCCGGAATTCTGCGCTATTTCTGTTCAACTTATTTCATCTCCGATCCTAAAAAGTTCTTTTAAATTTTTTATGGAGTCTTAACATGGCACTTGAGAAAAAAAAGCTTGCTGCAATAAGTGCAGCGGTTTTTACCTATATAAAGACAGAAGAAGAGGCTGCATTTCTCGCTTCTTCAGCAGGTCAGAATCAGGAAATAACTGCCGGACAGACCGGCCCGGCTTTAAATTTAAATATCTGGGGTACTGCCGGCAGGGAGCATCAGATGCAGTTACGCTCAATGATACAGATGAGGGTTTTTAAATAACGGCCATGAGGCCGATCTGGAGACTATTAAACGGCCTCACAACGAACAATGAAACTCTCATAATTCAAATAACTTTGAAGGAGTTTCTTATAAAACAAGCTGTCAGTCAATTAAAGGAAAGTATTATTTTCAAGATGTTTTATTTTAACTGAAAATTTGAGGGCTGACAAACAGGAGAGATTCAATGAATGAGCACGGCAGAATAGAAATGTGTGAAATTAACTGTGAAAAGAACCGGCCAAAAGCCAAAAATCCTTTAAAAATAGAGGATCTTACGCTGCGGGACGGTCATCAGTCACTTTTTGCCACAAGGGGAAGAACCGAAGATATGATCCCCGTGGCAGAAAGAATGGATGAGGTTGGATTCTGGGCTGTTGAAATGTGGGGCGGAGCCACATTTGACACCATGCACCGTTATCTAAATGAAGACCCGTGGGAAAGAATCAGAACCCTTAAAAGGTATTTTAAGAAAACACCGTTTTCCATGCTTTTAAGGGGGCAGAACCTTGTCGGGTACAGAAATTATGCCGACGATGTTGCAGAACTGTTTGTGAACAGGGCTGCTGAAAACGGAATGGATATATTCAGAACTTTTGATGCCTTAAACGATTTCAGGAATTTTGAATGTGTTGTTCCTGTTATAAAGAAATGCGGGAAGCATTTTCAGGGAAGCATATGTTATTCACTTACTGAACCGAGAATGGGCGGAAAAGTATATACCCTGGAATACTATATTAAAAAGGCAAAAGAACTTGAAGCCATGGGAGCTGACAGTGTGTGCATCAAGGATATGGCAGGATTGATGGCACCCTATGATACCTTTAAACTTATCAAAGCATTAAAGGAAAATATCGGCATTCCAGTGCATCTTCACAGTCATTTTACTTCCGGAATGGCCTCCATGAGTCATTTAAAAGCTGTTGAGGCAGGGGTTGACATCCTTGATACTTGTCTTTCCCCCTATGCATACAGGACATCCCACCCTGCAATTGAACCCCTTGTGATGACTCTCATGGGGACAAACCGGGATACAGGTTTTGACATACAGCTTCTTGCTTCAATCAATGAAACACTTGAAAAGGAAATTCTTCCAAAATACAAACACCTTCTTGATGACACAAAGGTCTCTGTTATCGATACCAATGTACTGCTTCACCAGACACCTGGCGGAATGCTTTCAAATCTTGTCAATCAGTTAAGGCAGATGGATGCCCTTGACAGAATAGGTGAGGTTTTCAAGGAACTTCCAAGGGTAAGAAAAGAACTCGGCCAGGTTCCGCTTGTAACTCCCACAAGCCAGATTGTAGGTATTCAGACGGTTAATAATGTTTTATTTGATACGGAAGAAGAACGCTATAAAATGATAACTGCCCAGGTTAAAGACCTGTGCTACGGGCTTTATGGAAAAACTTCAATTCCCATTGATCCTGAAGTGCAGAAAAAAGCTTTGAAAGGCTATGAAAGGGGAGAAACCCCCATTACATGCAGACCTGCAGAGGTTCTTGAACCTGAACTTGAAAAGGCAAAAAAAGAAATTGGAGATCTTGCAGCAGATGATGATGATCTGATTCTCTACACCCTGTTCCCTGTAACAGGAAAAAAATTCTTAATGTATAAATATGGCAAGGAAGAAGTTCCTGAGTCCATGAAAGCCATAACTCTGGAAGATGTAAAAAAGGAGGCAGAACTGTTGAAAAAATTAAAAGCAGGAGAACTTGCTGAAAAAAGCTGTTCTTCAGATATCCCTGAAAAAAGTGCAAATATCCGTACATTTAATGTTTTTGTCGGAGATGAATATTTTGAAATCGGTGTGGATGAAGTTGGCGGGTCCCCCGTTCTTGCCTATGCCCAGCAGGTTCCGGCTCCTGCAGCTCCTGCCGGTACAATGGTTCCACCTCCTCCGGCTGCTGCAGCAAAACCAGCTGCAAGGCCTGCACCTCCTGCAGCACCGGCTCCATCTGCTCCAAAAGCTGCAAAACCTGCTGCAGCCCCTGTTGCGGCTTCAGGATCAGGAGTTCAGATTAAAGCGCCAATGCCCGGCATGATCATAAAATATGAGAAAAACGTTGGAGACAGTGTCAAAAAAGGTGACACCGTTGTTATCCTTGAGGCCATGAAAATGGAAAATGCCCTTCCTGCCCCAACAGACGGAGTGATTACAGCTGTTAATTTCGGTACAGGTGATTCAGTTGCAAAGGATGATGTTCTTGCTGTCATTGAATAAAAGGCTTTTTTGATACAAAATACCTGCCTGGTTTTATGGAGCCGGACTGATAAAGGTATATAATATGCTCAAAACAAGCAGGCACACTGAAGAAAATCAGTGTGCCTGTTTTGTTTTAACAGCAGGCAATGGAATAAGGATCGAAAATTTTATAAGTTGAACGAGATTGCTTGTCTTCCGGCCCATCTACTTCGTTGCATCAAAGGCCGAATACGTTGAGTATGCAACCTTTAATGCGCCTTGTACATGGGCCGGAATTCTGCGCTATTTCTGTTCAACTTATT
>WFQS01000482.1 GCA_015486915.1 Desulfobacteraceae bacterium | reverse complement strand
CTGTCAGAGCAGAACGCCCATAAAGCAGCTGAAATTGCAGACAGGATATATATACTTGAGCTTGGAAGTGTTGTAAAGGAATCAACGCCCCAAGGCCTGCTTGAAGATGATGAAATAAGAAAGGCCTATCTCGGCAGATAAGTTGTGAGAGCTTTGCATATGTCTTTTCCGGCAGGTTTAAAACGGACTGGTCATGAATACATCCGGTGCTGCAACTTCATTGTTTTTAAATATGTTTTCTTTTAATAAGCCAGTCAATTATGGCACCCGGTTTCGGGCTTTTTCGGGGATCAGGATTCTCAGGTGTGCCAGGCTTGATTTTTATGATCCTGTGGTTTTTTCTGATGTTTTTCACCGGGGCAGAAGAAGAGGAATTTCTCACCCGGTATGAGTGGCCGGGGATATTGACAGGGCTCATATCCTGCCCAGCAGTATACTCGTGTTTGAGAATATTTGCTGGAATTTTATCTGCCATTGCGGGTAATTGACTCGTCTCTGAAGAAGTGGGCGTATATCCAAGGCCGATATCCTGTACTGGATGATACGTTGCTTTTGGGATAGTTACTATAATTTTTTCTGGAAAGGCCGGTGTTACTGATTTTTTTCCCATGGTTGGCCGTGTTTGTATATGGACACCGGCCTTTTTTAAATTTTTCCCCGGGGTTTGAATGTTCCCCCTATGATGAGACTGGACATTTTTCATTACAAAGGAAAAAAATCCAGTGTAAAACAGAAAGCCAATACCGATACATAAGCAGATCCAGCAGGCCGCTACCAGTTTTGGTCTTTTCTGTTTTTGAACCGGTGGCCTGTTTTCAGAATATAATTTTTTCCCCGGCTGTTTTTTCGGAAGCTCTTTTTCAACAACACCTGCGGGCATTGCAGGCCCATGGCCTGTGGACGGTTCAAGCTCATGGTCTGCGGGCAGAGAAAGCTCATGGTCTGTGGGCAGCGCAAGTTCATGGAGCACCTGTTTGAAAATCGGTAAATCAATAATTTTTATGTTTTTTGCAAAAGCCGCCACAAGAGCCTGGTCACAGGAAATATTAATGAGACGGGGAACGCCCTTTGAGTAGATGTAAGCTTCGTGGATAGCAGATATTAAAAAAATTTTCCGGGTAGTTCCGGCTATCTCCAGTCTTTTCCTTATATAAACCCTGGTTTCCTCTTCATCTAACGGCTTTAAAAAAACCTGAATAACTTTTTCGTTCTTTATAACCTGTCCTGATCCTGTTTTTAGGATTCCCTGCAGTTCCAGCTGTCCGGCAAGAATGACAGTTAAAACATTGTTGAGACCAAATTCTGACCAGGCAACGATTTCGTTTAGAAATTGCTCCGGTATTGCCTGGGCTTCATCAACTATGACCAGCACTTTTTTATTTTGTTCTGCTGTGGATTCTAAAAATAAACGAAAAGCGGATGAAAATTTTTCTCCTTCCTTTATACGCAAGAGCTCATTTTTGACGGAGTTACTGATGTTCTTTTTATGTTTATTGTGAGGCGCTGTAACGCTGTTCAGCTCGGCCTCATGGCCGTTATACCGGTTTTCAAATCCAAGAGCCCGGGCAATGAAAAGTAAAAGCTGATGCATCTCAAAACAGGGGTTTTCAATTTTTACAAACAGTGTTTCATTATCTAAGGTATGGATGATTTCATTGATACTAGTTGTTTTTCCCGTGCCGATATCACCTATTAATGCCAGCAGGCAATGCTTTTCATCTGTCAACCCTTTTTTTAGCATTGTCAGAGCAGCGGCATGCTTTTCCCCCAGCCAGAGGAATTCATTGTCTGAACTGATTTGAAAAGGTTTTTTCTTAAGACCGAAATGCTGACAATACAATTATCTGCTCCATTTTTCAGTTATTATCCTCCAAAGACTATAACATTTTTTTAATGGCCTGAAACAGTGGATTGTTCTCAATGGAATTCTCTTTTTCTAAATCTGCATGGAGATATTTTTTGACACAATCGTATTGCTTCCATTCTTTAAAGGGGGAATCAAGATCCACGCTTTTCCATTTTGGATGGCCATTCTGTCTGAGGAGATCCATATTACTGTACACCAGCCCTGCAAATTTTCCCACATGATCGCAATTATTCTGTCTGAAATCAAAGGAGATCAGAATCGCCTTCACCGAAACAGTATCCACCGCTTCAGGCTGCCATACATAGGTTCGGGCAGGGATACGGGCTATCGGGTAATATTTTGTTATCCTTTTATCTGTTATGGGAACAAGGTGAAGACCTTCTCCGGAGGCCACATTGTCAGAAAACAGTTTTACTGGAAACCCCGCCACATAGAACATGGCATCAACATGGCCTTTCTTAAGTTCTGACAATGCTTTTCTTGTTCCAATGTTTAGAATTTTTTTGGGTTTTATCCCGGAAACTTCAAACAAAAGTCTGGAGGTCACATATGTCCCGCCGCCTTCTTTACCAACGGCCACGGTTTTTCCTTTCAAATTATCAAAGGAGTGAATTTTATCTTTACAGAGGAGGTGAACTTCTTCATTGTACAGGGGGAAAATCATTCTTATTTTCTTTGCGATACGTCTAAGGGCAGCACTGGTCTTAACTTTCAGTACAAAGGCCAAAACATCGGACTGGACGATTCCCATCTGGATTTCAGGACGGCTGTATACAGCGTAAACATTATCCACTGATCCCCTTGAATCGTACACCAGGATATCAAATCCATATTGTTTTGCCATTTTCATCATGTCCTGTCCGAATTGAAAAGAAGTTCCCTGCTTACTGCCGGTGATTATTCCCAAATCCACTGCATATGAGATCCCGGAAATACCTGTCAAAAACAAGACAATAAGTATTATCAATCCTTTTTTATCCATAATATCTCATAATTTAAAGTTATTATTGCAATATAACAGCCATGAGGCCGATCTGGAGACTTTCAGACAGCCTCTAATAATCAAAGATTCTGACAAATATTGGGCTGAAGGCGCGGAGCCAACTCTTATTTTTAAAGGAATTTAACGAGAGTTTCTTATAACTGCCATGAGGCAGAGCTGAACTGCGCTACGGTGCCTCTCAACGAACATAGAAAGAGTATTTGTTACTTTGTAAAAAGTTAGCTCTTTCATATAAAAAGTAAACAGAATATACTCCATGGGAACCGGAATATGGTATTTGTTTATCAGATATTGAAACAATGTCAAGAAACAAATAGTTCTGTAATTTTGATATAACTGCCATGAGGCAGATCTATAGTTAAGTCCCGGATCTGCCTCAAAGAATCAAAACTCTGACAAAACATGGGCCGGGCGCGGAGCCAAGTCTTACTCCAAAGGAATGGTCCACTTTGTAAAATCTATTTAATTATATATATTGACAGGTAATATGCCATATTATATTTTATCGTGATAATGATTTCAGATTATTAAATTTGGCGATATACTTGTTTCAAGTATGCTATTTTCCAATAACGGCCATGAGGCGGATCTGGATTCTCTCAGACAGCCTCAAAGAATCAGAGATTCTGACAAAAATAGGGCCGAAGGCGCGAAGCCAACTCTTATTTTAAAAGTTTAACAGGAAGTTCATATATAATGATAATAAAACAGAAAATGCGTGACAAAGAAACCCTGAATACAATTGTGAAACTGATTAATGAAGGAATTGATAAATTTGCCGTTATCATGCGCCATTCAGACAGATATTTCAGTACAAAAGCTTCGATGGAACCATTTATGGGACTCACTGAAAAAGGAAAGGATTATGCTTTATCCCTTGGCGAAGCCCTTCCTCTGAAACCCTGGCCGAAATTTTTTTCCAGTTATTTTGGAAGATGCATTGAAACGGCCTGTATAATTGACAAGGGTTACAGTAAAAGATACGGCAGGTTTAACGGGCACAATGTTTTAAACGCTGATCTGTCACCATTTTACATAAAAAATATCGAAAATGCCCTGAAAATGGTCAATGAAACGGGAAGTCCCGAGTTTTTGCGCAGATGGTTCAATAGAGAGATCTCTGAAAAAACAATGGAGAATCCTGAAAAAACCGCAGATACCATAGCAGATTTTTTGAAAATCAGACTGAAGGAATTAAAAAGAGGAGAAATAGCAATCTGCGTTTCCCATGACTGGAATTTATTTCCATTAAAGGAATATAAACTTGGACTGAAACATGAGGATTTCGGGGCGGTGGGTTTTCTTGAAAGCATCATTGTCTTTGAAGATAAAGGTAATTATTATATTACCAATTACCAGAAGGAACCTGTAATTTTAACTTAAAAAAGTGTCAGGACAAACATTTGCCTAATCAAAAGTTTTTGTCCATGCACTATGGGAGGTAAACCATGGGGGCAACAAAAATCACAGTGCTATGTGAGAACAGGGCAGGAGGATTGTTTGGTATCACAGGGGAGCATGGATTTGCAGCTTTAATAGAGAAGGACGGAGAAAAACTTCTCATGGACACGGGGCAGGGCATGACCATACAGGGAAATGCAACAGCTTTGGGAATTGATCTGACAAGTATCAATAAAATATCTTTAAGCCACGGTCATTATGACCACACCGGGGGGCTTCCCTTTGTTCTATATCCGCCACGAAATGTTGAGATAATTGCCCATCCCGATATATTTGACCGGAAATATGTTGAACTTGACTCTCCCGGAGGAAAACAGCGGCATTTTATCGGAATTAAATTTACAAGGGAATTTCTTGAATCAGGGCTTGGTGCTAAATTTTCCTTTAAAAAAGAATACGAAGAAATTTCACCGGGAATTTTCTTTTCAGGTGAGGTTCCAAAACTTACTGAATTTGAAACTTCCGATCCCATGCTCAAGGCAAGAAGAGGAGATGATTTTATTGATGATCCCCTTCTTGATGATGCTTCTCTTTTAATTGAAACCGATTCTGGTCCTGTTATTTTAACGGGATGCGCCCATTCAGGAATTGTAAATATCATGAATCATTTTCAGAAAAAAAGCGGGCATGATAAATTCCACGCAGTGATCGGAGGAACACACTTAGGTTTCATGGGTGTCAGCAACAAGCTTGAAAAATCCATGGAGGCATTTGATGATTTTAACTTAGATGTCATAGCAGTCTCACACTGCACCGGAAACGAAGCCGCTGCAATCTGCTACAACAGGTTCAAGGAGCGTTTTTCCTTTGCAAATGCCGGCTGGACAATGACTTTTTAACAAGCAGTATTTTATAACGGCCATGGGACAGATCCGGTCCTGCAAAGGATTTTGTGTCTATATGGCCGTTTCTGTCATTAGTGCCTTACCCCTGTATGTAAATATTCGGCCAGCACCCCATCTTCACCTATTTTGGCCTTCACAATAGCATTAGTATGCTACACAGTCCCAAATAGGCGAATATGAAGCACTTCCCAAAATTTACATGATAAGGTCGAATATTTACCCCTGTATGTAACAAAAAACAGGAAATTGAGGCAGGCACATGGGTTTTGCGGGCATCGCTTGTCTTAGACTGAATTGGCTTTAAAAACAGCCCTCACAGGAGCTGGATATCCTTCCACTGTTTTTTCATTATCTTTTGGATCAAGAAAATCCTTTAATGATTCAGTCTGAATCCAGGGGGTTTTTCTCTGCTCAAAAGAGTTGGTGGATGAAATATCAATGCATTTTATATTGGTAAAACCGCTGCGTTTAAGCCATGATTCCATGGCTTTCAGGCTTGGGATAAAAAAAACGTT
>WFQS01000481.1 GCA_015486915.1 Desulfobacteraceae bacterium | reverse complement strand
TGCGTAGATGGAACCCACAACAATACCGCTGACCACAATCTGGAAAAAATAACTCATTTTACACCTTTTACCGTATAAAAGTTTATGCCTGTTTTCACCGTTGCCGACTGTCCGTCCTGGTACTGGAAGGATGCCTCAACCCCTTTTCTGTCAATGGATACATCATAAAGCGCATCGTAAAGATTCTGGTACCTTTCCTGCACAATTTTACGGCGGATCTTGCCGGTCTTGGTCAGTTCACCGTCATCCACGTCAAGGAGTTTGTACAGCAGGGCAAAACGTCTGATCCTGAAATGCTCTTTTTCAGACCTGGCGTTAATTTCAATAATCTGCTCCATGATAAGGTCTGCCACCTCTTTTTTACCTGACAGATCCATATAGGTGGTATAGGAAATTCCACGATCCTCAGCCCATTTTCCAACAACAACAGGGTCAATATTTATCAGGCAGGCCACAAAATCCTCATTATTGCCAAAAATCACCGCCTCTTTTATGTAGGGGCTGAATTTAAGGGAATTTTCAAGGAACATTGGGGAGAACATCTCCTTTTTGTTGTTGTGCATGACATCTGACAAACGGTCAATAACCACGAGATGCCCGTTATCATCAATGAATCCCGCATCTCCCGAATGCAGCCATCCCCCTTCAAGGAGTTCTTCTGTTTTTTCGGGAAGGTCAAAATACCCCGGTGAAACAGATGCAGATCTTGACAGGATCTCCCCGTCTTCTGCAATTTTACAATCAGTCCCGGGCAGGGGTTTTCCAACGGTATCAGGTCTTACATCCCCGTCCCTGTGCATATAGGCAATCCCTGTAATTTCTGTCTGGCCGTAGATCTGTTTTAAATTCACCCCTATTGCCTGGTAAAAGGTAAAAAGTTCCGGACCAAGGGCCGCTCCCCCTGTATATGCCCTTCTTAAACGCAATAATCCCATCTGGTTTATCAATGGCCTGAAAATCATCTGCCTGCCAAGCCATGCTTTTATTCTTAATCCAATTGGCATTTTTCTGTTAGTCATCCTGTAATCAGCGGCTTTTAAACCCACTTTGATAAAATAGTTATAAAAAATTTTATTTAACCAATAGGACTGGTCTATTTTCAGCCAGATCTCGGATCGTATTGTTTCATAGATCCTTGGTGCGCCAAACATGAAGTGGGGGCCTATCTCCTTGAAATCCGCCATGGCCGTTTCTACGGATTCGGGAAAATTGATCGTTATTCCCGTTGCCATTGCAACACCGAATGAATTCATCTGCTCTCCTATCCAGGCAAATGGCAGAAAGGAAACATATTCATCGTCAGGTTCCAATGGATCCACCTCGGTGATTCTTTTTCCCATGTTGATATAATTTCTATGGGTCATCATGGTTCCCTTTGGAAGTCCTGTGGTTCCCGATGTAAGGCAGATATGACAGACTTCATCGGGGTTTCCCTGATCAACAAGGCTCTCAAAAAGGCCGGGGTCTTTTTCATGCTCTTTTTCGCCGAGTTTATAAATATCTCTTATGTCTGTGAACCAGTCATCGGATAGATACTCGCGCATGCCCCTTGGATCTTCAAAAAACACTTTTTTAACAAGGGGAATCTCATCTCTGACATCAAGAACCTTGTCAACCTGCTCCTGGTTGTCACAGAATACAGCTTTTACTTTCAGGTACTGCAGGATCTGGGCAATTTCATCCGGCATGCTTGTCTGGTAAATTCCCGCTGAAACAGCCCCGATTGCGTGGGCGCCAATTGCTACAAACAATAATTCAGGAATATTATCGCTGATTACGGCAATGGGATCCCCTTTTTCAAGACCTGCAGCTTTAAGACCCAAAGCTGTTTTTCTCACATGATCGTAGTAATTCTCCCAGGTATAGGTGTTCCATATACCAAAATCCTTTTCCCTTAATGCAGGACGAAAAGGCGTGCTTTTAACCCGCCACCGAAGCAGCTGGGGGATGGAAAAATCAGTCAGATGATCGTTTTTTCCCATAAAAATTAATCCTCTCCAATATAAGCTTCAATAACTTTGGGATTTTCCGCAACCTCTCTGGGCGTTCCCGAACCGATTATCTCCCCGAAATCAAGGACATAAATTCTGTCGGAAATATCCATGATGACTCCCATATCATGTTCCACAAGAACTACGGTGATGTTTCTTTCCTTTTTAATATCAATAACAAATCTGACAATATCCTCTTTTTCCTCCTGGTTCATCCCTGCCATGGGTTCATCAAGGAGCAGGATATCAGGATTAAGCGTCAATGCCCTTGCCACTTCCACTTTTTTCTGGGCGCCATAGCTCAAGTTTCCAACAAGGCTTTTCCTGTAGGGTTCAAGCTCCATAAAATCAATTATACCCTCCACATATGCCCTGTTTTCAGCTTCAATACGGGAGGTTTTTCCATAAAATATCAGTGCATGTAAAAAAGAATATTTCAGGTTCTGGTGACGTGCCAGCAGCAGATTGTCCAGGACAGACAATCCTGAAAAAAGTTCCAGATTCTGGAAAGATCTTGCAATTCCCATATTGGAAATCTGGTGCGGAGATGCATGGGTGAGTTTTTTTTCATTGTAGAAAATATCACCCTGGGTTGGATGGTAAAATCCTGAAATACAGTTAAGCATGCTTGTTTTACCGGCACCATTGGGACCTATGATTGACGTGATAAGGCCGGGTTCAATTTTCATGTTAACTCCGGACAGGGCTTTAAGCCCCCCAAAAGAAAGAGTTACATCGGCAATATTTAAATATGTCATGATTTTTCAGGAAAGGTTTTTTTAATCAGTTCTCGGTCAATGCTCCCGTCTTCCGTTTTCGGCAGCTCTTTAATAAATTCAACATATCCCGGTTTTTTATAACCGGCAATGAGTGATCCGGTAAATTTGATCAGCTCCTTTTTTGTAATATTTTTCCCGGTATAAAGGCTGCACACAGCCTTGACACCTTCCCCGAATTTTTTGTCAGGCACACCAAATACGCAGACCTCTTTTACGGCATCGTGTTTGAGAATGGCATTTTCAACTTCTGCGGGAAAAACATTTTCTCCCCCGGGTTTTATCAACTCCCTTTCAGATTTCCTGCCTTTAAAAAACAAAAATCCGTCAACATCGATCATCCCGAGATCACCGGTATGATGCCAGTTTCCCCGGAATGTGTGTTTGTTAAGATCATCTGCATTCCAGTATCCCTTAAAAACCAATGGTCCTTTAACCAGGATTTCCCCGGTTTCACCTGCAGACAGAAAATGATCAAAATCATCTGCGATTTTAATATTTGCAAGCATGGAAATTTTTCCGGCGGAACCGGGACGCATAAAGTATTCTGCAAAGGTGATAAGACCGGATGTCTCGGTCTGCCCGTACATTGTCCAGAATTTGGCATTTGCCGCCTTTTCCCATTTTTTCACAGTATCGGGCATTTCAAGGCCTGCTGCAAGTTCAAGACTTGTAAGGTCAAAATCGTTTTTTTCAATTTCATCGATGAGATTTGTTAATATGGGGGGAAATGAACCTGTGAAATTAATTTTTTCCTGCTCAATCAATTCAAGGGCCTGCCTCGGGATAAATTTTTCAACTATGACGTTTTTGCCCCCTGCCTGGAAT
>WFQS01000480.1 GCA_015486915.1 Desulfobacteraceae bacterium | reverse complement strand
TCGTAAAAGACGGTTTTATCAATTTTGAACATGGATGCACTTTTTTCAAGAAAAGCGCGGTATTGCTGAATTCCCATGGATTCCAGTGAAGGCCTTGAGCTTATATGTTTCAGTACAATGGACAATACTCTTGAATTCAATCCGGATTTTGATTTTATTATTGTCATGATCTTATTTTCTGTTTTAAAATATCGTAATAGATAAGTATCCGCTGAATGTACCTGACCGGTTCCCAGCCCCTTGCATATCCGTTTTCTGTCTGTTTATAAAATTTTCGCCTTGCTAAAAGGGGAAGGACCTTTTTAAGCGAAGCCCATGAATTTTTATTCATACCCCTTTTCACTGCAAGCTGCTGAGCATCCCTTACATGGCCATATCCTATGTTGTAACTTGCAAGGGCAAATAAAAGCCTCTGGTGTTTATCTTTAATATCATCAAACCTGTTGTACAGCACATCAAGGTATTTTATTCCGGCTTTAATACTCTGAACCGGATTGCGCCGGTTTTTTATTTCCATTTCCCTTGCAGTATCAAGGGTCACCTGCATCAAGCCCCTCACTCCTGTCCGGCTTATGGCATCTGGATCATAATGGGATTCCTGATATATGACCGATGCAATCATTCTCCAGTCAAACCCGTATTTTTTTGATTCCTTTATTATCAGGTCTTTGTATTTAGGAAGCCTTGTATCGATTCTTTCATGAAATTTTTTAAGATCAAAATAATCAAAAATCTCAACCGACCCATAATATTTTTCGTAAATTTTGCCCTGAATACCTGTTTTTTCGGCCATTTCAAGGAATTCATTTATTTTTTTAAGAAAGGCGGGATTATTTTTTCTCACAGCCCAGCCAAGGCTCTCATCTTCTTCAAGGGGAAAACCGATTCGTATATCAGGGTAGTATCTTCGGTTCAGCAGGGCAATATTGGAATCGGCCACTGTGTATTTTATCTCTCTGTCATTAACCATCCGTATTAATTCTTCAGTTGCAATATTATCATGAAGTACAATGTTGATTTTTATTCCGCTTTTTACAAGTTCTTCAAGTCTTGTCTCATATGATGTTCCCCTTCTTACATGAATGGTTTTGCCATTTAAATCTTGTAAATTCTTAATATCAAATATCAGTTTATGATGGATCAGTCTCTGCTGAATATCCATATAAGGGCGTGAAAAATCCACTATCTGTTTTCTCTTATCCGTTATGGTAAGACCTGCAGCAATGAAATCCCCTTTGTTTTCAGTTAGAAATGGAAACATTTCACTCCACCCGGGAACTTTAACCACAAGGCGGACATGGAGAAATTCTGCAAATTTTCTTGCCATATCATATTCAAACCCCCTCGGGGTATCTTGGTATATATAATATGTATTGGCACTGTTATCCGTGATAAGTCGCAGCCTGCCTGTTCTCTTTATTCTCCTCAAAGTATGGGTACCTGTGTATGATAATTTTCTTACGTGAACACATACAAAAAGCAGTAAAATGCAGGAAATTAAAATAGAAATTCCAATGATATTATTAATAATAATTTTTTTCATGGGCAAATTTTATACAACGGTTTAACCTCTATTTCACGAACTATCTGATATCCCCTTGGAAGTTTTTTCCCCCTGTAACCGCGTTTTGATCGGTATGGCTCCTGGTTTTGAGGGGTTAGTTTTAAAAAGTGCTTTCCGGAATAAATGACAATAAGAGCGTTTTTAGGAACTATTTTGAGAATTTTAATCCTTTCACTTCCCTCATGCTCAAGCTGACTACGGGGTATTCCAATGATTTTATTCCCTTTTCCCTTTTCAAGCACGGGCATTTCCCTGACGGGGAAAATAATCAACCTGCCTGCTGTTGTAACGGCGGCTATTGCATCTGACCCGGGCTTATTAATTTTTTCAGGCTTCATTACAATTGCCTTTCCCGCGAGAATAAGCCCAGCTTTTCCTGCCCTGTTTCTTGTGATAAGATTTTTAAATTTTGTGATAAAACCAAATCCCGTATCTGAAAAAAGAAGAAAAAAATCATCGTCTTCACCGGTCAGCATGGCTGTTACATATGCTTTGGGTTTAATTGTCAACCTTGTTGTCAAAGGTTCGCCAAGACCACGGGCAGAT
>WFQS01000479.1 GCA_015486915.1 Desulfobacteraceae bacterium | reverse complement strand
GCAGCATAGTTGCCAGCTGTTTTGTACTCTCCGACTCCTCCCCTTATAGCCCTTACATGGTCCTTGGAAACCCAGATTTTCACAGGGTTGAATCCAGCTGCATAATAGGAACCCACCGGAGAAAAAATAATAAAAAATCTATAGGTGTTGGATGCCCTTACCCCGAGAAACGGATCCGTTGCAATTATTGTGGGGCGGATGTAAAGGGAAGTACCAATGGTTTCGGGAATCCAGTTTTTTTCAAGTTTTAAAAGCTGCTTAAGGCCGTCCATGACAAAATTTTCATCTATTTGAGGGATACACAGTCCATTTGCAGACCTGTTAAGTCTTTTGAAATTATCCCTTGCCCTGAAAAGCTGAATCTCACCTTTCGCTGTTTTATAAGCTTTCAGGCCCTCAAAAATTGCCTGTCCATAGTGGAGCATCATGGTTGCAGGGGAAAGGGGTATATCTTCAAACGGTTCGATTCTCGGATTAAACCACCCCTTGTCAGGTGAATAATCCATATTAAACATATGATCTGTAAAAATCGTACCAAAACCAAGCTCTGAATCAGCAGGTCTTGTTCCCTTCTGCTCTTTTTCTCTGACAGATATTTCCATTTAAATTCCTCCGTTAATGATATTACTTATTTAATTTTAAAATTGAGTAAAAATATTATATGATCTTGAACCACAGGATTTGTCAAGGGAATTTGTAAAAATAGGGCTGTTGTTTATCATATTTTTTATCACCGGGATATACTTGAAAGATTTTTTAGTCTATAATGAGCAATGTTATAAGTTTTAGTTTTAACGGTTGATGGTCTGCTGAAAATACTTTTAATACAGGAGGACGGGTTGATGAAAACAATGAAAGCGCTTGTAAAGGCTAAGGCAGAGCAGGGCCTGTGGCTCAAGGACGTTCCTGTACCGGAGACAGGGGATTCCGATGTACTGATTAAAATTAACAAAACAGCCATCTGCGGAACCGATATCCATATTTATAACTGGGATGAATGGGCGCAAAAAACCATTCCCGTGCCAATGCATGTGGGCCATGAATTTGTCGGTACAATTGAGCATGTGGGCAAAAATGTTCATGATTTCAAACCCGGGGATCTTGTGTCCGGAGAAGGGCATCTGGTATGCGGCCACTGCCGTAACTGCCTTGCAGGAAGACGTCACCTGTGCATGAACACAAGCGGAGTAGGAGTAAACCGCCCCGGAGCATTTGCAGAATACCTTTCCATTCCCGTTACAAATGTATGGTATTGCGATAAAACCATCCCAACTGATGTGCTTGCATGTTTTGATCCCCTTGGGAATGCGACCCATACAGCTCTTTCCTTTGATCTTCTTGGTGAAGATGTACTTATTACAGGGGCAGGTCCCATAGGGTGCATGGCGGTTTCCATTGCAAAACACGCAGGGGCAAGACACGTTGTCATCACCGATGTGAACCCTTACAGGCTGAAACTTGCCGAAAAAGCAGGAGCAACCCTTGCAGTTGATGTGACAAAGGAAACTGTTGCAGACTGCCAGAAAAAACTTGGCATGAAAGAAGGCTTTGATGTTGCAATGGAAATGTCCGGCAATCCTGCTGCATTTAATTCAATTTTAAAAAACACCTGCCACGGGGCAAAAATCGCCATCCTTGGAATCATGCCGGGAAAAACAGAAATAGACTGGAATACAGTTGTTTTTAACGGACTGACCATTAAGGGAATTTACGGACGTGAAATGTATGAGACCTGGTATAAAATGACTTCCATGATCCAGTCGGGTCTTGATATTGCGCCGGTCATCACCCACAGGTTTGATTATACTGAATTTGAAAAGGGCTTTGAAGTCATGAGATCCGGAAATTCCGGAAAAGTGATTCTGAACTGGGCTGAACAGTAGAAATAAAAAATTATGGAGAAAAAACGATGTCTTTAGATAAATTGAATTTATCTCTTGAACAGGAGATAAAAAAATTAAAAAAAGAGGGACGGGCAAAAATAAAGGAAAGGGTTATAACGGGATACATCCCTCCCACGGGGAAACAGGGACCAAGATATGTATTAAAAGGTGTTGAACGTAAATTTATCCGCATGAATTCCAATTCCTATCTTTCTTTATCCAATCATCCTCTTCTGATAAGTGCTGCTGATAAAGCAACAAAAAAATTTGGCGTGGGTCCCGGGGCTGTGCGATTCATTGACGGTACATTTTCTCTGCATGTGGAGCTTGAAAAAAAAATTGCAGAGTTCACCGAAAAACAGGCTGCAAAAATTTTTAATTCCGCCTATACATCAAATTGCGGCCTTGCCCTTTCCATAGGTAATAAAAAAACATTCTGGATCGGAGACCAGCTTAACCACAACAGCAT
>WFQS01000478.1 GCA_015486915.1 Desulfobacteraceae bacterium | reverse complement strand
TATAAGTTGAACGAGATTGCTTGTCTTCCGGCCCATCTACTTCGTTGCATCAAAGGCCGAATACGTTGAGTATGCAACCTTTAATGCGCCTTGTACATGGGCCGGAATTCTGCGCTATTTCTGTTCAACTTATTTCATCTCCGATCCTTAACTTTACATGGATACTGAAAAGGCGTATAAAAAGCCATGAAAAAAACTCCCCTTGAAAAAAGAATAAAAAGAAGGATTACAGGAAGAAAGCATAATTTTTTTGCCATTTGCTCGCCGGGATTAAAAAAACTTTGCCTAAGAGAAATTAGATCATTACCTTTGCAGCTGGAAAACATTTCCATGACAGACGGAGGTGTTGAATTCACCGGATATGTCCATGACTGCTATTATGCAAATCTTTTTTTGAGAAGCCCTTCAAGGATTTTAATGAGAATTGCAGAATTTAAGGCTGAAAATTTCAGAACTCTTGAAAAAAAACTCAATGAAATAGACTGGGAATTGTTTTTTAAAAAGGAAGATAAAATAAAATGCGAAGTTGCCACCCATCATTCAAGGCTTTACCATAAAGGCGCAATTGCAGAAATAACAGAAAAGATTATTGCCGGTTATTTTGGAAAATATCCTGATGCCGGTTTTCATGGAGAAACAAACATTTTTCAGGCTGAAAATTTTTCAGGAAAAATATTTATCCGTGCAAAGGAGAACCGTTTTGTTGTTTCCATTGATTCAAGCGGGGATCTCCTCCATAAAAGGGGGAAAAAAATATGCGTGGGAAAAGCTCCCATACGTGAAAATCTTGCATTTGCAGTGCTGGATGCAGCAGGATATTCAGGAAAAGAACCCCTTATTGACCCCATGTGCGGTTCAGGAACATTTTCCCTTGAAGCTGCTATGGTTAAAAGAAATATTCCACCGGGATTTTCCAGGGATTTTGCTTTTCAAAACTGGCCGTGTTTCAGCAGGGCAAGATGGGAATATTTAAAAAAGGAGGCTTGGTTAAGCATCCTCGCTGAACCCCTGGCACCGGATATATTTGCATCTGACATTGATCAGGGCGCAATAGAAAATTTTAAAAAAACCGTGAGAGCTTATCACCTTTCATCAAGTATAAAAATTTATAAAAAAGATTTTTTTGATATTGTGCCGAGTATGTTTACACAGGAAAAGGGGCTTGTGGTGTTGAACCCTCCCTATGGAAAACGCATTGGTGAAAAGGAAAAAACCCGGTCTTTTTTTTTAAAAACAGGCGCAAAACTTAAAAAGGAATTTAAGGGCTGGAGAACGGGAATTGTCCTTCCGGAAAAAGAGTTTGCCTCAACCCTTCCCTTTCCGGTTTCCCTGACACCTTTTTCCCATGGCGGGCTGAAGCTCTTTGCAGCTACGGGTAAAATCATCTGATTTTTTTATCATCTGTAAAAACACACATGGAACAAGTACTGAAGCGTTGTTAAAGGTGCTTTTTATCGGTGAATGTGTCAAAATTATCCCAGAATATTTTTCTTATGGAATCGGTTTCATGCAGTATTTCATGAAAGGAGCCGGGAATTGAAACAAAGGTGCACATGGGCATGTCCCTGCATATTTTCTGCTGGGCACTGATGGATACAACACTGTCTTTTCCTGCACTTATAATCATTACAGGAGTGGTGATTTTTAAGGCATATTTTCTGTTTTCAAGGATTTTAATGGAATCAAAACTTGCCTTGAGCCATGCCCATGTGACATCTCCAAGTCCAAGGGCAGGATTTTTTTTTATCTCCTGATCCTGTATGGCAAATCTTTTTCTGTCATGGGTTAAGTCATTGCCTTTAAATTTTATTTTCCCCGGTCTGTAATTGCTTCCTTTCGGGATGTATGATTCTGAAAAACCCGTTGCACATGCAATATCAGCTATAATCCCCGATAAAAATCTGGGCACGGGTTTTGTTATGATATCCACCATTGGAGATACAAGCACTGCTTTTTTTATGGAATCATGTTTTGAAGAAAGAAAACGCAGGGCGATATGTCCGCCCATGGAGTGTGCAAGAATGATCACTGGCAGCCCGGCGGGTTTTACTATTTTTTCATAAAAAATTTCAAGATCGTTAAGATAATCATCGTAAGTTCTTATGTATCCCTTGTCTCTGTTTTCCAGTTCACGGCGGGACAGGCCCTGCCCCCGCCAGTCAAGGCTGAATACAGTAAAACCCCTTGCAATGATCTCTTTTGTAACTTCCCTGTACTTTTCCATGAATTCGTTTCTTCCGTTTAAAAGCAGAACAGCCTGGTGCCTGTTAATGTCATGTGGTTCTGCTTTGCCAAAACGTATCCTGGAATTATCATAGGATCTGAAATATCCGTATTTCAGTTGATTTGTTTTCTCGTCAGCCAATGCCGGTCCTCCGTTTATTATGATTATAAAAATAATAAAAAAACAGGTTATTATCTTTATAGAGTTTAATAATAATTCAGGCTTCAGGCCTTGAATATATGATAAAATATTAAATTTTTGCAAATTATACCCGTTCGTTACCCTTTTTTCATGGTCTTTATTATGAAGACAGATTTTTTTATAAGAAACTCCTGAGGAATTCCTTTTGGAATAAGAGTTGGCTCCGCGCCTTCGGCCCAATATTTGTCAGAATCTTTGATTCTTAGAGGCCGTTTAAGAGCCACCAGATGGGCCTCATGGCCGTTATCCACCGAATTTCAGGGATAGAAATCAGGTTTCAGTAAAAAAATTTGCATTCAGATAAAATTATGGGCAGAATGCATCATTGTTCCAAATTAAACTTTGCAGGTATAAGAAAAAATATCACACTGCACGTGCTCAGACATGGTTTTGCAGCACATCTGCTGGAACAGGGTACTTGATTGATTAGATATATTCAAAAATTATTAGATGCTTATCCCTTATTTCCGTGTTTTTTGGCAAAAGTAGTCAAAAACTATCCTTAGGTTATGGCTTGTTTATATTAGAACACAGCAATTCAAACCAACAGAGATTATATACACATGTATCTGAAAAAGCGATCGATAAGATAATAAATCCAATGGATGATTTTTTTTGAATAGAAAAAGCCCTATGTGTCAGGGTAGCCATGAATTTGCGTGAGTGAGTTTGAAAAACTCTCACAAATTCACAACATCAATTATTCTGAAAGGTACCAGTTGTCGTGTCAATTGATTTATGAGTTTGGGATTTTTTATCAGCTTTCTTTGCCTACATTCGTTCTCGTGATCTCTTTTCCAGTCTTTTAATAGTGAAACCGAATATTTCGTTTCATTGTCCTTAATTATCAATTATGCTATGACACTCATCACATAATAAAATTAAATTGTCAGAAGCTCTCCTTTCATCATCCGTCATATTAGAATTATATCTAGATCCATAAGGACTTGCGGCTTCTATATGACATTTTTTTGCGATGATTGTTTTTTCGTCGCGAGCTTCAAGTGAATTATTACAATCAGGTACCGCACATTGATTACAAGATAATAAAAATAATCGTTTTATAGTAGATTGTGTATACGGCCTTGCTTTATTTCCCATACTGCAAAATTACTTTTATTATTTATTTTTTTGACATGCTGCATGTTTCGTGAAGCAAAAATAAAATATTCCTGATAATATTATTTTTTGTCTTTAAAAGAACATATCTTTAGAAAATTAAAAATGCAAGGAAAAGAAGGTGCCCTTTCCCAGTCCTGTGCACTAAATATAATAAGCTGAACTGCAGGGGGAATTATTGTAATTTCGATGGATCATAGTATGCGCTATATAGAAAATTACAACGTATCCTAAAGCTGAATTCAGTTCCGCCTCATGGCAGTTATAAAAAAAAATTATTTTGTAACCTAAGTAGCAGACCTTATTTAAAAATACATATATAT
>WFQS01000477.1 GCA_015486915.1 Desulfobacteraceae bacterium | reverse complement strand
GATCTGAACTGCGTTACAGCGCCTCAAAAAAATCAGAGATTTTGAAAAACATAAAAAGAGCATTTGTTATTTTATCAAAAGTAAGCTCTTTGCTTATAAAAGCACATATATATTTTTTGTTGTTGACAATGTCACTTATAGTGTATAGTATGACTGTCATGAAAAATTCAGCAAAAAAACTCACAATTGACGAAATCTGTACTTTGGTGGAGATGAACAAGCGTACAGTCCGGTACTACATCCAAAAGGGACTGGTGGACCGGCCGGAAGGTAAAGGGAAAGGCGCTTTTTACAGCCAGGTTCATCTGGAACAGCTGCTGACGATTCGAAAATGGAAAACTGCCGGGTTGTCCCTAGACCGTATCCAGACAATTCTGATTGGTGAAAAAGAAGATAGAGCCTGCGATCACCCGCTTCCGCCACCGCTTCCCAAAAAACAGGGGACAGTTGAGGTATGGAGTCGCATGCACATCAAAGATGGCATTGAGATACACATAGAGCCCAGGCGGGCAGGATTAACTCCTGAACAAGTGCGGGCTCTGTTTCGCGAGGCCATGAATCTGTACAAGAAAATAAAAAAGGAGGAATCAAAAAATGTATAAAGCGATGACAGCACCTGTTCTGGAATCAGTTGGAGAGGGTAAAGTGGCGCTTCAATCAGTGTCCGTTGAAACTGAAATTGAAAACCTTATGTGCGAAGTGACCATCAATCAGGTTTACAGCAATCAGGAACAAATCAACATCGAAGCCGTTTATACCTTTCCCCTTCCCCTTGATGCTGTCCTTCTGAATATGACTATAAAAACCAGATCAAAACAGCTCAAAGGTGTTGTCATTGAGAAAGCAGATGCCGTAGACAGGTATGAGGAAGCAGTGACCGATGGCGATACAGCCATTATGCTGGAGCAGATTTCACCCGGCCTTTATACAATGAATACCGGAAACCTGATGCCCGGGGAAACAATAGAGATATCGCTGACCTATGCAGAGCTTTTTAAATGGCGGAATAATTCTTTAAGGTTCTTTCTGCCCACAACCATCTCACCACGATATGGTAATCCTGAAAATATTGATATTCAACCGCACCAGACACCGGAATACAATTTGATGAATGAAAATTCTTTCACCATCACTATATCTATTTCCGGTACACTGTCAAAAGCCTGTATTGAAAGCCCTTCCCATAAAATTATTTCAGAAGAATGCGACGGGAAAACAATAGTTTCCTTAAAAAAAGGGCAGGCGTTGATGGACAGGGATTTTGTCCTTAATTTTTTCATGGAAAATGGTGAAAAAAATTCTATCCAAATGGAATCGGATGGCGATGATCATGTGGTTCTGGCATCTTTTTATCCCCGGTTTCCATCTGCTTCTCATAAAAAACCTCTCTGCATCACGATTATCGTCGACTGCTCCGGTTCCATGTGCGGCGATTCCATCACCCATGCCCGTAAAGCATTACACGATATCTTTGAACTGTTATGTCCTGGTGATAAATTCAACGTGATTCGTTTCGGAAGTACCTGCGAGATGCTGTTTTCCGGATTAATTCCAGTGAATAAAGAAAACCTGAAAAAAGCAGAAAATTTGTTGGAAACTCTGGATGCAGACATGGGCGGGACAGAAATCAGACGGGCCGTTGTTGCGGCCATTAAGCAGTCCTGCCCCGATAATTCGTCTGGAGACGTGCTGCTGATCACGGACGGAGAAGTATGGGAATGGGAAGGTGTAATGGATATGGCTGCTGAATCAGGCTTTCGATTTTATACCGTGGGAGTCGGCAGTTCAGTATCTGAAGCCTTTGTTCAGAATCTGGCAGATACAACCGGAGGAGCCTGTGAGCTGGTTTCGCCCAACGAGGATATGTCAGAAAAAATTGTCAGGCATTTTAAAAGGATCTGTTTACCCAGAACGGATAATGTCAAAATCGTGTGGTCTGATGAACCCGATGAAGTCATTCCAGCCCATACAGGCCCTGTTTACGATGGTGATACCCTGCATATTTTTGGCAGATTCAAAATAAAACCCAGCGGTGATGTTGAACTGCAGACCCAATTTAAAAACGGAGTGTTTTTTTCAGAGAAGTTGTGCATCGGGGAAGGCACTTATTCTGAAAAGAAATATGAACTGCCGGGAACCATAGCACGAATGGCAGCAGCAGACAGAATAAAGGCTATGACAGATCCTGAAAAAATCGTGGAATCTGGAGTAAAATATCAACTGATGACTCCTTTTACAAATTATCTAACCGTTGATGTGAAAAACAGGGACAAAAAAGCACATATTCTGCCGGTGATCCGTAAAACGCCCCAGATGCTTGCAGCCGGCTGGGGAGGATCAGGATCAGTGGTCTTTGAGGAATATATGCCGTCGTGTCTTCAAATGTCTTACGGTGCAAGAGAATTTAACCATGAGGAAGCATCTGAACATCCTGAATTTGCTCGGCGCAAGAAGGATGTCAGCAATATGGATGACAACAGGCATTTTGAATTTCCCGCGTACAGTCTCAAAAGACGTCAAACAAAGTTACCTGAATCTTTTGATCCTGTATTATCATTAAATGATCTGAAATCATATAATATTCCGGATGAAATTACCGCACTGCTGATGGAACTGATATGTGATGGTATTGACGAGCAAACCGTTGTTATTATTTTTCTTTATTTGCTGTTACAGCACAGGCAATTCAGACCGGAATTAAACCGGGCATCCAGAAGAATTATCTTGAAAGCCTATAAAATGCTGGCTGATGTTCCGACCGAACTGTATCAGCGTATTAAAATGATAGAAAAAACGTATTTTCAAACAATTAAAATTTAATGGTGGGGAATGATAATTAATTAGAGACTTCAGTTCTCTCTGGGTAAGCACGCGTGAAATAAACATCCTATATTAGTATCATCGGTTCCATCTAAAACAATTCAAATAAAAGGAAACGATGAATGGTACCAATAGTGTAAAAGACTTTCTGTAAATTCGATTTTCAGTAAATACTCAAGTTTCTAAAATCAGAGGTTGAAAATGCCGGGTCAAAACTTATACTTCCTTTTTTCAAACGATAAAATCAAAAGAAAGGAGAAAGAATGACCCAGCGACAAGATAATACCGCAATAATGACAGTTTTGGAAATAATAAATTCAAATGG
>WFQS01000476.1 GCA_015486915.1 Desulfobacteraceae bacterium | reverse complement strand
TATAAGTTGAACGAGATTGCTTGTCTTCCGGCCCATCTACTTCGTTGCATCAAAGGCCGAATACGTTGAGTATGCAACCTTTAATGCGCCTTGTACATGGGCCGGAATTCTGCGCTATTTCTGTTCAACTTATTTCATCTCCGATCCTTAATTATTTACTAAAAATCAATTGTTGTTATTGATTGTACGTATTTTTCCAATCGATAGGCAACCACCTGCTTGAAACGGGGCACGTTACAGAAAAATACAGCTGCCTGTCGTAAAATCCATGTCATGGTGCAAGCCCCTTTGAAGACACAAGCCCTGTGGAAGACACAAGTTCACCGGAAAATGTGCCAACAGCAACCTTGCTTTTGATTTTAACGGGAATTCTATTTGAATCGGCTGTAATCCACAACTGTATTTTTGCTTTTTTGCTTTTTTTAAACACTCCGCCCACATCTTTTAATTCAGGTTCAACAAGAAATGTATCATAAATTTTGCCATTTATTTTCAGATTCTGTCTTGAAATCACATTTATCACTCCGATAACATTCTTTTTCCCGTCTGTAACAGGCCTTTTAATGGTTTTTTTCCCTTTTAGATCCATCATCCTGATGAAATAAAATGCCGATAATGGGTCGAATGAACCGGGTATAAGGTCAATTGGCTTCCGCTTTTTCCCATTATGGGAGTATTTTGCCTGATTTTTTTTCCAGTCAAAATCCACAATTGAATGTTTTTTATAACTCCCCTCCTTCTGTTTCTTTTTAAACAATACAGAATGATCCATTTTAATATCTGCATAGGCATCAATGCGGTCTCTTACCTTGTAAAAAAAATCAACAAATTTATTTGTTTTTGCCGTCATGACAAAATGACGGGCCCTGATTCCGTTTATGTCAGTAAATGGTTCAACTTTAAGAATCGCCTTACCTGCCGGTATATTAATCCATTTCAGAACAAACACCAGTTTTTCTCCCGGTTGGAAAGGCATCTGTTTTTCAGCTGCAGGGGTAAGAACAGATGAGCTCAAAAGAAAAAAACAACTCAATATTATAATTTTAATTTCATATTTCATCTGTATTATTTTCCTTAAACTTAAAGCATAAATCTGCCTGAAAAATTCAGGTCAAAATCCGCATAACCGCCATGATGAGCATCAGGATACAAACCTGTAATATGCTTACAACCTGTGAATTTCAATGGTTCCTTTTCCTTTAATTTTTTCTGCTTCTTCCAGGATTTGCCTGTGGTGGGTGAACAGGATGATCTGGTTTTTTTCAGATAATTCACTCATCACCTTCAGGGTTGCCCTGGAACGGTCATCATCAAAATTAATCAGAATATCATCCACAATAAAGGGCATGGCCTCGCTGGTTTCCATGGCATCCCTTTTTTCAAGCCGCCAATCCAGAGTTGCCAGGCGCAGGGCAAGGTAAAGCTGATCCCGGGTTCCCGAACTCATGCTTTCCACATTTACAAATGAGTTGTTCTTGCGTATTCCAACAAGGACAGGATCTCCTTTATCATCCACATCGGTTCGCAGGCCGGTAAAAGAGTCTAAGGTTAAATCTTTAAAATACTTTGAAGCAATTTTTAACACCGGGTCCTGGTTTGCTTCCCTGTAACGTTCGATCTCCTGCTGCAGAATTTTTGAGGCTAATTTTACATGGGCATATCTTTTAGCAAGTCGCTGTATCCCTGCAAGTTTTTCTTCCATTTCACAGGTTAAAAGCGCAGCCCTGTCACCGCCGTCCATGGCGGCAAGTATATTTTTTTCCTCGCCGATCACCTGGGATATCCTGTTGATCTCAGGGTTTATATTTTCTTCAATATCATTTTTTATAGACGCTGTCATACCGGGCAGTTCATCAACATTGATTTTTGCTGCCTGTTTGTCAAGTTCTTCAGGCGGCACTCCTGCCCCGATTTTTGTCAGACGGGTGCTGGTGTCGGAAATTTTCTCCTGCATGCCTTGATATACCGCAAATTTTTCCATTACAGGTGTTAATTCTTTTGTTTTGTCACATTTTGCCATGCGCAGAAGTTCATTCATCTGTTCATGGGCGCTTTGCAATTTTTTTTGTGCAGTATAAATTTCTTTTTTCAGTAAATCCGACTCTTCAGTGAGTTTATCAAATAAAATTTTGTCCTTCTGTGCCTTGCCAAGCTGCACACGCAATTCCAGGATTGCCCGGTCCATTGGCAGATCCAGCAGATCAGGGGCCACCTTTTTAAGCAGATCCTTTAATTGGCTGTCCATCTTAGATGCATCACGGTCAATTCCGGCAATGCGCTTTCTTAAATCATCAGCCTCTTTTAACTTGTCAAAGCAGTCTTTCAGTGTATCAATAAGGTCGATTGCTTCAGATGTTGTGACATCTTGTTTCAGCCTTAGACCGGATAACGCCTTTCTCCACTTGTCCTGCCACCTTTCAAGGGCTTCACTCGCAGTTTTAAGATCCTTTCCGGCCTGTTTGAAAGTTTTTTCAGCTTTGTTTTGTCTGTCTTTTAATTTCTCAAGTTTTATTTTCAACGCGGCATTTTTTTCAAGAACAGTCTCGGCAAAAATTAAAACAGGACCAAGCTTTTCCCCGGCAGGGATGTCGTTTTTTACCATTGAATCAAGCCCTTTTTCCACGGCCTTTTTCAGATCTTTTCTTTTTTTAACATACAGTTTTGTTTCCTGCTCCTTTTTAAAGATATTTTCAACCTTGAATCTGAGTTTTTCCATACG
>WFQS01000475.1 GCA_015486915.1 Desulfobacteraceae bacterium | reverse complement strand
TATAAGTTGAACGAGATTGCTTGTCTTCCGGCCCATCTACTTCGTTGCATCAAAGGCCGAATACGTTGAGTATGCAACCTTTAATGCGCCTTGTACATGGGCCGGAATTCTGCGCTATTTCTGTTCAACTTATTTCATCTCCGATCCTTATGCGGTTTGTCAGGAACGAAAATCTTGATGGCAGGCTTATAAGTCCTCCCGGCATAAATCTTATAACAAGAACAATGATCAGACCATATATGAGCATTTCATATAATCCAAGCTGACGTAGAAAGAGGTTGGATAAAATCATCAGTATAAAGGTTCCGGCAACAGGTCCGTAAACGCTTTCAGTACCTCCGATTACAACATACGCTATGGGCAGCAGAATTGCATGGATGGAAAAATCATAGGGGGTGATAATGCCCACAAAGGGAGCGTACAGGCTGCCTGCAAGGCCAGCGAAAAGGCATCCTACAGCGCAGATCATAACCCTGAACTTCATGCAGTTTATACCCACGGATTCAGCAAGTACATCTGACTGGTCGATGGCTTTAAGCACCATGCCCATGGCTGATTTATCAAGCCTGCGTAAAAAAAAGACAGTAAAAAGGGTTAAAATCAAAATAAGGTAGTAAAAATGTACTGGAGAATTAAAATTTATCTTTAAAACTCCCGGTATGTTTATGGAAGGAGATGGAATATTGGTTAAACCTGGAATACCTCCGAAAATTTCGATCCAGAAGTTACTAAGCACTATGCGGATCAGTTCTGCAAACAAAAAGGTAAATAAAAGAAAATAAGCGCCTTTAAACCTTAAGGTGAGAAATCCAATGGGCAGTGAGGCAATTGCCGTTATGATTACGGCTGCAGGCATGGCAAGCCAGAAGGATATATGAAGTTTCATGACAAAAAGAGTCGTTGCATAGGCGCCGATACCCATGAATCCAGCCTGGGCAAAATTCAGTTCACCAATGTTTAATATTGTCTGAATACTGCAGGCGAAAATAATATTAATACCGATAAGGCAGAAAATATGGATGAAATATATTTCTTTTGTAAGAAGCGGAACGATTAACAGAAACAGTATAAAGGCCGCGTAGATGTAATTTGTGTGTCTCTCTTTTTTATGCACGCCCCATGAGTCCTTCCGGTTTAAAGATTAAGATTGCAAGAATAATCACAAAGGTTAAAACACTTACTACCGGCATTCTGAAAAATAAATTGCCAAAACTTTCTATTATGCCGAGAATCAGGCCCCCGAGAAGAGCCCCTGGAATACTTCCCATTCCGCCGAGTATTACAACAAGAAAGGCTTTTAAAATTACCCCGTGGCCGGAGAATGGGTTGATACCGAAAATAGGCGACATTAAAACACCGGCAGCCCCTGCAAGACTGCAGCCGATTCCAAAGGACAGTGCATTTATGCGGTTTGCCTGTACGCCCTGCAGGACAGCTCCTTCCTCTTCCTGTGAAACAGCGCGTATTGCCATACCTGTTTTTGTACGGAGGAGAAACAGGTTGAGCAGTAAAATTAAAACAGCTCCAATACTTATTGCAGCTATTCTCTGACTGGTAAAAGTAACTCCTGCTATTCTGATAATTCCAGTGAAGGCAGAAGGAACGTTTTTATCAAGTTCTCCAAAAAATATGACGGTCAATATCTGAAATATCCAGGCAAGTCCAAGAGCTGCAATAAGTGAGGTTACCTCCATCCTGGGACGTTTGGCAAGGTGACGGAAAATTCCTTTTTCAAGTATTATTCCAATGAATCCCACAAATAGAATGGCTGCAACAAGTGCCACAAAAAAATTCATGCCCAGCTGTCCTGTGAAATAATAAGCAATATAGCCGCCCATCATATACATCTCGCCATGGGCAAAGTTGACAATACCCATAATACCGAAAATCAAACTTAAGCCCAGTGCGATGAGCGCATAAAACATTCCAAGCATCAGCCCGTTAAAAAGGCCCTGCATAAGCAGGTATGATTCCATATGACCACCATGAAGCGGATCCGGATTTGCCCGGTCGCTTTGAAGAATAAAAGATTTTGACAAATTTAGGGCCGAAGGCACGAAGCCAATAGAATGCTGTTGATTTGCATCCTATTTCACATAATATCTACATTAATATTCCGGCAGACCAAGGCCCGGAAGGGGAAGCCACTGCAGTTCCACAAGCCTGCCATTTTTTGCAACACCCAGCATCATGCGATGTACAAATTGACGGTCAATCCCGTATTTCTGTTTTCCAATAAGCACCATGGGGCCAAAGATGGTATTAAATTTATGTTTTTTTTCCACGACTTTTATTACTTTTTCCGTATCTGTTGTTCCGGCTTTGACCATGGCATTGGTGAAAATTTCCATCATTGCATATTCTGTGACCTGAAAGGGAGCCAGTGCTTCCTTAAATTTTTTCTTGTATCTTTTCGCAAGCGCACGGGTGCCGGAAGTGCTGTTGGGGCCTTCCAATTTCTGACCATAGCTGAACCATATGCCTTCAGATGCCTTTGCACCGCACAGCTGGATGATTTTAAAAGGGTTGGTTCCGCAGGTCCATGCAATTTTCCCTTTATACCCCAGTTCGTATAGTTGCTTCACAATGAGAGAACCGTCTCCCGGAGTGCTGACTCCAAGTTCAACAAGGTCGGGTTTTTTCATAAGTATTCTTGTAAGAAAAGAATATACATCCTTTGTCCCGCGGTTATAAAGTTCATTTGCCACCATTTTAAGGCCATTTGCCGTTGCAGCCTTTTTAATGGCATCAGCAGTGTCCCACCCGCTGGTATCATTGGGGTTAAGCTGGGCAATGGTTTTTAATTCCGGATGATTTTTTGCTATCCATGCATACATGGCAGGGGCTATCTCATTTTGCGACACGGTCTGCCTGAAGGTGAATGGTTTGTCGGGCCCTAAGATTTTTTTCCCCCACCAGCATGAAGTTGTGACAACTTTTTTAGGTTCAGTGACTGGTAGCTCCGCCATTCCCGTTGCCGCAATAACCCCTCCGAATATATATTTTACCTTGTCAAGGGTAACAAGCTTGACAGCGCAGGCCGCTGCTTCGGACGGGGAGGCCTTGTCATCATAGGAGGAAGTTTTAATTTTGTAGATATCGTTACCAATTTTTAAACCGCCCGCTGAATTTATGTCCTCGGCAAAAAAGTTCATCACCCTTGCCGTTCCAATACCCCATGGAGCTGCAGGCCCTGAAAGAGGCTGGATTGTCCCCACATTTAAAATTTTTTCTCCGGCAGATGAAGTCCCACTGTAAACAGGTGTCAGGATAAGTAACAGTGACAATGATAAAACAGATATGCCTGCAAACAGGCCGGCAAATTTTTTCATTTCCATTTTTCCCTCCATTTTCCAGGCATGTGATGCCCGGGATAATTTTATTGTTTCCGTTGCTCTTTAAGGATAAACAACCAATGATAAGCGATACATAATAAGGACCGAAAATTTTATAAGTTGAACGAGATTGCTTGTCTTCCGGCCCATCTACTTCGTTGCATCAAAGGCCGAATACGTTGAGTATGCAACCTTTAATGCGCCTTGTACATGGGCCGGAATTCTGCGCTATTTCTGTTCAACTTATTTCATCTC
>WFQS01000474.1 GCA_015486915.1 Desulfobacteraceae bacterium | reverse complement strand
CTCATCCTGTCAACCTTCACAAGTATGTCTTCACTCATGTAGGTTTTGATATCAATGTACTGAGCCCTTGTAACAGGATCAGAAGTTGTATTTTTTTTAAAAAACGGCTGAAATACGGAAAACGAAGAATAATTTCTCACCGCTTCTTTCATCGCTGTGCTGTAAAGTACTTGCTTATCTTCAGGAGAAAAATAAAAAGACATATCCCTGTAATATGCCTGTTCCATTGAAAGGGAAAGATTTGTTAAAAACTTTTTCAGCCTTAAAGGTCTCGGCAGAGCGTCAATCCTGGGATATACAGAGGCAAGCCCTCTGATAAAAGTGTTTCTGACAGAAACAGGAAACATGTTTCTTATCCTGTCCTCAAACCTGTTCATGCTGTAGCGCTGGACATATCCTGCAAAAGTCTCATCACCGCCATCACCGGACAGAGCAACAATAACGTTCTGTCTGGTTATTTTTGAGACATACCAGGTGGGAATAGCAGAGGAATCTGCAAAGGGTTCATCAAAATGCCAGACTATTTTATCAATAATATCAATGGCTTCCGGATTTACTACTGCCTGGTTATGATCGGCATGATATAAATCTGATACAATTTTTGCAAATTCAAGCTCATTAAATTTTTCTTCATTGAATCCTATGGATGAAGTTCTGACAGGTTCTGGTGCTGTCATTGCGGCCATGGAAGCCACCACAGCACTTGAATCCACACCTCCGCTGAGAAAAGCTCCGAGGGGTACATCACTGACAAGCCTTATCCGTACCGCCTCGTCAAACAATTCTTTAAGCCTCTCAACAGCGGTTTCCTCTCCCATACCGGAATCAGAAGCATTCATATCAAGATCCCAGTATTCCTTTTCCATGAATTTCCCGGCAGTACACCGTGCAATATGACCAGGCCTGATTTTTCTTATCCCTCTGAATATACTCATGGGAGACGGTACATACCCAAAAGAAAAATAAGCATCAAGGGCATTGAAATCAATATCCCTTGGAATATCCGGCGCTTCAACTACCGCTTTAAGTTCAGAGCCAAATACAATTCTTTTCTCGTCATAATAATAATACAAAGGTTTCTTGCCGACCCTGTCGCGGATAAGAAAAAGAGTCTTTAATCTGTTGTCCCAAAGTGCAATGGCAAACATACCCCGGAGTTTTTCAACAAATGACTCACCCCACTGCATATAAGCATAAATAATTACTTCCGTATCGCTTTTTGTTTTAAATCGATATCCTTTCCCTTTTAGATTTTTCTTAAGTTCCTGAAAATTATAAATTTCTCCGTTAAATGCTATGGTCACCTGACCATCGTAGCTGGACATGGGTTGATCACCTGTTGAAAGATCAATGATGCTCAGTCTTCTATGACCAAGGCCTATATTTTTATGGACAAAAATACCATCTCCATCAGGCCCTCTGTGGATCATGGTGCTGTTCATTCTGTCAATCAGTTCAGAATTCACATGCATTCCATCCATATTAAAGATCCCGCAGATTCCGCACATTTAAAGGTTTCTCCTGAATTTGTGGATAATATTGTTTAGATACAGATTTAAACTGCCTTGAAAATCATCATAAGCCAGAACTTCGTCATAAAAAAGCAGAAAACCTTTCACCCCTGCCCGTAATTTTACGGCAACCGGTTCATCGGGGTAATCCAGAAGCCCTAATCTGCCGCATACAGCCTTTGCCATATATTTCAAAAGAGCCTGTTTATTTGAAACAATTTTTTTCTGCAGTGCAGGTTCAAAGCTCTTTTCTGCAATACCGTAGGCTTCCAGCGCATACATAGGCTCATCATATCCGCATGCAAGAACTTTTGCAGTTGTGCCTCCAAACCTTAAATTTATTTCCAGAAAAAAACTTTCCCGTGTTTCAGGATCAAACAGAAATTCAAAATGGAAATTGCCTGTCACACCAAGATAGTTCACAAATTTTTCGCATCCGTTTTTCAAAGACTGAGGAATTTGTGAATAAGGTTCAAGGGTAAGGGTCACTCCCTCAAACTTTCTTTTAACAATAAAGGCTGAAAGATATTTGACTGTACCGCTGGTGCATCTTATTCCGTGTACCACAAGAT
>WFQS01000473.1 GCA_015486915.1 Desulfobacteraceae bacterium | reverse complement strand
CATGGGCACTTGATACACGAAAACTCATATCAATGCTTTCGAAACGATTGGATATCAACGGGATCACAAAAATGGACATACCCCCGCCGCCTGCCGAAATATTTGTACTTGAAACCGATAACGGCTCCGTGGAAATCCCCTTAGATGAAATCCGGCCATTGATCCCGGAAGGATGCCTTGTATGCCCGGATATGACCTCGGAGTGGGCCGACGTTTCAGTGGGAGCGCTTGAAGGACAACCCGGGTGGAACACCCTTGTCATCCGTTCTGAAAAAGGGCATGAACTGGTTGAAAATGCTGTTTCAAAGGGTTGGCTTCAAATTCAGAAAATGCCCGAAGAAAGTCTTGCACACCTGTCTTTGGCAGCCTCCAACAAGCGGAAAAGGGCATTGATAAAATCCATGAAGGAAGATTTTCTGAATACCAGTCATAATAAAAGCAGTGCCGTACTGAGAATCAGTGAAGATGTGGTAAAAAATATCGTTGGAGAACAGGAGAATTAAGATATGTCAATTTTATTGCAGGCAGAAAAGGGAACAGGACACCTGATGATGGGTAACGACGCCATCGCCCGTGGGGCAGTTGAGGCGGGTATCAGCCTTGCGGCCGGGTATCCCGGGACACCTTCTTCCGAAATCATCGAAAACATCTCAAGGGTTTCCAAAGAGAGAAATATCTATGTGGAATGGTCGGTGAATGAAAAGGTGGCAGCCGAGGTTGCTGCAGCTGGCTCCTTTGCAGGTTTACGTTCACTTGCCGTCATGAAACAGGTTGGCGTGAATGTGGCCTCGGATTTTTTGCTCCACCTTGCCCAATCAGGTACAAGGGGGGGGATGGTACTTGTGTCATGCGAAGATCCAGGGGCACTTTCCAGCACCAACGAAGGAGATTCAAGATCCTACGCTAAGATGATGGAGTTTCCTCTTTTAGAACCAGGCGATTTTCAGGAGGCCAAAGATATTACAAAATGGGCATTTCAGCTTTCGGAAGAGATAAGAAATGTGGTCATGGTAAGAAGTGTGACCCGGCTCTCCCATGCAAGTGGAAACGTGATTCTCGAAAGTCTTCCCCCTGTGGAGCCCAGGGCACAAGCCCGGTTCCGGTGCAGCGGCTCCTTTCTGGATCAGATTGAGGGACCCATAATTAATCTTCCTGTCATGGTGAATCCCCTGCATGCCCGTCAGCAGGAAAAACTCAGCATGGCCTCAAAAATTATGGAAGACTCACCTTTTAACACTTACACGGGCCCTGCGGCACCTGAGCTCCTTTTGATTACCAGCTCCGTGTGTAACCTTTACAGCAGGGAGGCGATCCATATTTTAAACCTCGATGACAGGGTGGGGCTTCTTAAACTTGGCATGACATGGCCCCTTCCTTCCCGTTTTCTTGAAAAATATCTGTCCATTTCTGACAATGTACTGATCGTGGAAGAGGTGCTTCCTTTTCTCGAGGATAATATTGAGGCTTTTGCAGCAAGGCTTGCCCTTGAAATCGGAATCAAAACCTTTCACGGCAAACATGACGGGAGCATTCCCGCAACAAATGAACTCAACCCTGACCTTGTGATGGAGGCCCTTTCAAAAATCCTTAATGTCCCATATAAAACTGTTTTTAGGGACTACGCAGAAAGGGCACAGGAAATTGCAGTGAGAGGGGCTCCGGACCGGGCGTTGACTTTCTGCCCGGGATGCCCCCACAGGGCATCGTTCTGGAGTATCCACAATGCACTCAGTATTGACAATCGTGAGGGGTTCATGTGCGGTGACATCGGCTGCTATTCCCTGGCCGCAGGGCCCAGTGGCTTCCAGACACTTAAGACATTACATGCCATGGGGTGCGGAACCGGTCTTGCAAGTGGATTCGGCAGTCTTGAAGCCTTTGGAATGGACCAGCCGACAGTTTCGGTCTGTGGCGACTCCACATTTTTTCATGCAGTAATGCCTGCCCTTGTTAATGCCATTCACAACAGGGCCAATATCACCCTTGTGATCCTTGACAACAGCGGAACTGCAATGACCGGTTTCCAGGCCCACCCGGGTCTAAAGGTCAATGCCTGCGGAGAAGATGTTCCAGCCATAGATATACAAAAACTTTGCGAGGCCATGGGTGCAAAGGTGAGGGTTGTGGATCCCTTTGATGTTGAATTAACCCAGAAAACCCTGCTGGAAACCTTAGCGGATGATGAAGGAGTAAAGGTGGTGATACTCAGGCAGATCTGTGCCCTCAGTCCTGAGAAGAAAGGCCGTAAGATGTTTGATGTATCGGTGAATGAAAAAATCTGCATTGGTGAGAGCTGCGGGTGCAACCGGCTGTGCACAAGGGTGTTAAAGTGTCCGGGGCTCATATGGGATAATGAAAAAAAGAGTGCTGCAATAGACGAAGTCATCTGCGCCGGGTGCGGTTTTTGCGCATCCATCTGCCCGTCTGGAGCCATTGAAAAAAGGGAGGTGTTATAAAAATGGAAAAAGCAAGGATAGAAAATGATCCCTATAATCTTATTATTACAGGTGTCGGTGGCCAGGGTAATGTCCTTGCCTCAAGGATGGTGGGAGACATGATGTCCCGGCTGGGGTTTTATGTAACCATCGGAGAAACATTCGGGGCCTCCCAGCGGGGAGGATCTGTGATGAGTCATTTAAGAATCTCCGCCACCTCAACCTTTTCTCCCCAGATACCAGAGTGCAGGGCTGACATGATCGTGGCCCTTGAGCCAACCGAAGCAATACGGGTCCTGAGGGATTACGGAAACCCCGAAGTTGCCGTACTTTGCAACACTAGGAGTATTCATTCCATAAACGTCATTTCAGGGGAACAGACTTATCCCTCTCTGAAAGAGATAAAAGAATGGATTCAGGAACTCAGCCTTAGGTCCTGGTTCATCAACGCCACAGCAAAGGCTCTTAAACTGGGAAATCCCATTTTCAGCAACATCATATCCGTGGGTGCCCTTGCGGCAACAAAGGCCCTTCCCCTTTACCGGGAAAGCTTTGAATCAGTACTGTCTAAGAAAATGTCACCTGACAAGGTTGCAGTGAATCTAAAGGCCTTTGACATCGGTGCAGGTATGGTCCGGGCCAATTGATTTTACGAAATATTTTATCCAGACAAGTTAGAACCAAAACAAATTTTTTAATTCTTTTGCCAAAAAATAAGAAAATAAGAATTAAGAAACTAAAAATCACTATCGTATGTAAAATATGAGTTATAAGAATATATTTTGGATAAAATATAAAATAAAAGAATAATGTTCTTGACATTAGTATATATAAAGAATATTTATGAACTAATATATGGGTGATGGAGTATGCGTATAATTATTCCTGTCCCATGGT